>CAMVNL010000141.1 GCA_947168785.1 uncultured Clostridia bacterium
GCGGTAGGCGGCGGCCGGGTGCGCTGCTTCTATGGCCTTCTTCGCGTTCTCGGTGTAGAGGCCGTATTCGTATTTCTCCAGGCATTCCTGATAAAAAGGCAACCGCAAAGACGATCCACGGCAGCAGCATACGCCCGGCGGTGTTTCCCCAAAGAAAGAAGAACACCCCAAGACAGCACAGCAGCCCGAAGGCGGTTGTCAAAAGCGCGATCAGCGCAGACCGTCTGAATCTGTCCTTCATGAGAACGCCTCCCGGAAATAATCGGATACCATCCCCAGACAGACCGGGTCCGCCGGCAACCCTGCGTGGCTTCTGCCGTCCAGCCGCTGCAACGTCGCGTTCTGATAGCAGGAGGCCAGCACTTCAGAGCTGGCAAGGGGCACGGTGCGGTCGTCGGCAGAAGCGATCACCAGCGGCGTCACCTTCACGCTTTTGGCAAAAACGCAGCTTTCCATTTTGAAGGTGACCAACCCCCGCAGCAAGGGGCTTCGGAACACCGGCAGAAAGTTGTTGTATAAATCATAACCGTCCGCATAGGGGGCGATCAGCGCCAGCGCGGCGGTTTCCCGGTTGGCGGCCACGTAATTGGCAGGCCCGGTGCCGATGCTGTACCCGCACACGCCGATCACGTCGTCCGTCCGGCGCAGATAATCGTAAGCGGCAAGGGCCGTCTCCTTCACCGTGGGCCTGCCGGGCGCGCCGCCGTAACCGGGATAGTCAAATACCGCCAGATCGAACCCGGCGAAATATCCCGCGCGCACGTTGTCGCAAAGGGTGCGCATCTTCGCGGCCCCGGTCTCTCCGTTCGCGTAGAAAAAGAGGATCACCGGCGCGCCCTCGCCGCCGCCATGATACCGCCAGCCGGAGAGCCGCCCGCCGTCTTCTTCGATCCGCTCCACCTGCGGCATGGACGCCAGCGCCGCCTCCGACGCGGCGTCGGCGTTCGGATGGAAAATCGCCACGGGTCCGAACCATCGGATCCCCGCCGCGGTAAACACAATAAGATTAAACAGCAGAATAAGCCAGAATTTGACGATACCCGACAAGACGGAGCGCTTACGAAAAATTAGCAGCACCAGCAGCGCGAAGACGAAGGACGCCAGCGCCGCGGACAGCAGCCCCGCGCCGATATCCCGGTAGGCAGGGTCTAACAGCAAAAGGCCCGCCGCAAGGAAGGCGGCGATGACCGTCGCCGCCCCCAGCGCGGGCAGCAGCACGCGGCGTTTTTCCTGTGCGTTTGTATTCATAAAATCATCCGTTTCGATTTTCGATATGATCTGGCGAGAATCCTTTTTTCGCCGGAGTGGGAAAACCGCGTCCCGTGTGTGCTTCGCACTTGAGAAACCCCTTGATAGGGTTTCTCAAACTCTTCCTGATCTTTTTGAACGATAAAGATTTCGCCCGCTGCGGCGGACGCCTCAGGGCTCCGCCCCGAGACCTCGCCAGCCTTTTGAAAAAGGCTGGACCGAAAACTTTTATTGCTGCCGCAAAAATGGCAGAGAGAATGATTACAGATAGTGTTCCACAACCGCCCAGATCACGGCGATCACCAGCGCGGGCAGCATATTTCCCGCGCGGAATTTCTTACCGAAGGAGAGGTTCACCCCGATGCAGAAGATCATCACCGCGCCCACCAGCGACAGGTCGGAAATGGCGGTGCCGATATGGAGGATCGGCTCGCAGACCTTCGCCAGCGCCGTGATGCTGCCCTGCAGCAGCAGAATGGGGAGAAAGGCAAAGAGGCAGCCGACGCCCATGGTGGAGCTCATGATGATGACGATGACGAAATCCAGCACCGCCTTGGCAAACAGGGTGGTATGGTCGGCGGAAAGGCCGTCCTCAATAGCGCCCACCACCGCCATGGCCCCCACACAGATCACCAGGGAGGTGTTGACGAAGGCGGCAACGAACCCCTCGTCCTTTTCCGCGTGGATTGTCTTTTTCAGCCAGACGCCGAAGCGTTCCAGCCATTTTTCAATGTTGATCAGCTCCCCGATCACTGTGCCCAGCACCAATGATACGATCATCATCATGGTGAGGTCGGTGGAAAGCGAGCCGTCAGGACCGGCCTTCAGCAGACGCGACATGGCGCCGGAAACGCCGATGAACATGACAGACAGCCCCAACACCTTCATCAGGGCGTCGCGCACGTCCCCTTTGATTCTCTTCCCGAACAACACGCCGATCAGCGCCCCGGCGATCACAGCGCCCACGTTGACCAGCGTTCCCAAAACCGGCATGGCGGTTTATCCTTTCAGCTTCAGCGTCTTTTCATAGGCGGCGCAGACCGCGTCCGCCGCTGCGCCCCGGAAGCCCTTCCCTTCCAGCGCGTGAACCCCCGCGATGGTGGTGCCGCCGGGGGAGCAGACCGCGTCTTTCAGCGCCCCGGGATGGATACCGGTTGCCAGCACGTGCTCCGCCGCGCCGGAGAGCATGGCGGCCGCGTACTTTTGGGCCTTGTCTCTGGGCAGGCCGCACTCCACGCCGCCGTCTGCCAGCGCCTCGATGAACATATAGGCAAAGGCCGGGCCGCAGCCGGACACCGCGCTGGCGGCGTCGATCTTGTCCTCGGGGATCTCATCCAGCATCCCCGCGCCGGACATGGCGGAGACGAAAAACGAAAGGGATTCCGCCCCGACCTGACCGTTCGCCGCGTAGAGGATCACGCCCTTGCCCACGGAAACGGCGATATTGGGCATAATGCGGATCACCGGCAGCGCCTTCCCCGCCAGCGCCTCAACGGCCCCAATGGGGGTGCCCGCCGCCATGGAGACGAGCGTCACGTCGTCGGGCAGCAGGGGGCTGAGCTGCGAAAACAGCGAAGCAAGCATCTGGGGCTTGACTCCGATAAAGAGATACGCGCTGTTCTGCGCCGCGTCGGCCATGTCGGTAACGGTCACGTTTTCATAGGCGTTCGCCAGCGCGTCGGCTTTTTCCGTCAACGGGTCGTAAACGCCGATGGGCATTTCCGGATTGCCCTTGGCGGCCGCCACCGCCAGCGCCCCGCCCATATTCCCGCAGCCGAGAAAGGAAAAGGTATATTTTTTATCCATGATAGATCCTCCGAAATATATACTTAAAATGTGCAGCGAGCAACGTACTGTTTTCAATGAGCAATGCACTATGAACAATGTGCAATGTGAAATGAGCATTATCGGAAGGGCTTTGCCCTTCCACCTTGCGCCGTGCTACGCTTTTGCATTGCGCTTCATTGCTAATTGCAAATTGAAAATTACTGCTCCACCAATTTAATCGTGAATTATTTATGCGCCGGATAAACGTCGCAAGACAAGGAAGAAACCGCAAGACAGGCTGTCGCCTGTCGAGGATTTCTGACGCCGTATTGCGGCGTTTAGACAAGCAGAAATCTTCAAGTATTAATTGGTGGAGCAGTATTATCTGACCTGTCCGTCGCCCCGCACCACGTACTTATACGTGGTCAGCTCCCGCAGGCCCATGGGGCCCCGGGCGTGGAGCTTCTGGGTGGAAATGCCGATCTCGCACCCCAGGCCGAACTCGCCGCCGTCGGTAAACCGGGTGGAGGCGTTCACGTACACCGCCGCGGAATCCACCGCCGAGACGAAGATCTCCGCATGGGCCGGGTCCTCGGTGACGACGCCGTCGCTGTGGTGTGTGGAATGGCGGCCGATATGGGCCACCGCTTCTTCAATGCTGCCCACCACCTTCACCGCCAGGATGTAGTTGAGGAACTCCGTGTCGAAGTCCTCCGGCCCCGCCGGAACGCCCTCGATGATCTCCGCAGCCTTTTCATCCAGCCGCAGCTCCACCGGGGGAAGGCCTTTTTCGGCCCGCTCCTCCACCAATTTCTTTTTCAGCATCGGCAGAAAGCGGTCGGCCACCGCTTCATGCACCAGCAGAACCTCTTCCGCGTTGCAGACGCTGGGGCGGCTGGTCTTGGCGTTGTTGACGATGGTGACGGCTTTGTCAAGGTCGGCGAATTCATCCACGTAGATATGACAGATGCCGGTGCCGGTCTGGATGCAGGGCACCTTCGCGTTGGCGACGCAGGCGCTGATAAGGCCTGCCCCGCCCCGCGGGATCAGCAGATCCACCAGCCCCACGGCGGTCATCAGCTCGTTGGCGCTGCCGCGGGAGGTGTCCTCCACCAGATTGATGAGGGTCCGGGGAAGCCCCACCGCCTCCAGCCCCTTTCGCATGGCCTCGATGATGGCGAAAGCGCTGCGGAAAGCCTCTTTGCCGCTGCGCAGCACGCAGACGTTGCCGCTTTTCAGGGCCAGCGCCGCGGCGTCGGAGGTGACGTTGGGGCGGGATTCGTAGATGATAGCCACCACGCCCATGGGCACGGAGACCTTGCGAATGACAAGACCGTTAGGCCGTTCCACGGTCTCCAGCACCTGTCCTACAGGGTCCGGCAGGGCGATCACGTCCCGGATGCCGTCGGCCATCCCCCGGATGCGCCCTTCGTCCAGCAGCAGCCGGTCGATCATCACGCCGTTCATTTTCTCCTTCGCGGCGGCGACGTCCTCGCCGTTGGCGGAAAGGATGTCCGGGATCCCCTCTTCCAGCGCGTCCGCCATAGCGGCAAGCGCCTCGTTTTTCTTTTTCGCGGAAAGGCCTCCCATCACCCCGACGGAAGCCTTAGCCCGCAGCAGTATTTCTCTGGTCGAAAGCATACTATCACCCCAAAATAAATTTCCAGTGTGCAATGCGCAATGCCGGCAGCGCTTCGCCGTGCCGCGCTTTTGCCGTTCGCTTCATTGCAAATTGCAAATTGCTAATTGCTCATTTGATAAAACCTCGTCCCCACCGGTTTGCCCTCGCACACGTCGTACAGCAGGGCCGGCTTTTCGCCGTTGGCGATGACCATATCGCAATGACTGTTCACGCAGATCTGCGCCGCGTGGAGCTTTGTTTTCATGCCGCCGGTACCAAGGCTGCTGCCCGCGCCGCCGCCCAGCTCCATCACCTGCGGGGTCAGCTCCCGCACCTCGCCGATCAGTTTCGCGTTCGGGTCGGTACGCGGGTCGGCGGTGTAAAGGCCGTCGATATCCGACAGCAGCACCAGCAGGTCCGCCCCCACGCTGACCGCTACCAGCGCGGAAAGGGTGTCGTTATCCCCCACCTTGATCTCATCGGTAGAGACGGTGTCGTTTTCATTGATGACGGGCAGCACGCCCAGCTCCAGCAGGCGAGCCATGGTATTGCTGAAATTGCGGTGGCGTTCATCGTTTGAAAAGTCGCTGCCGGTCATCAGCAGCTGGGCCACCACATGATTATATTCGGAAAACAGCTTGTCATAGACGTACATCAGCTCACATTGGCCCACCGCGGCGGCAGCCTGCTTGGTGGGGATATCCGTTGGCTTTTCCCGCAGGGAGAGCTTCCCCGTCCCCATGGCGATGGCGCCGGAGGACACGAGGATCACCTCATGCCCGCTGTTTTTCAGGTCGCTGAGCACCTTGCACAGCTCCTCCACCCGGCGGATGTTCAGCCTCCCGGAGGCGTGCGCCAGCGTGGAGGTGCCGACCTTGATAACGATTCTCATAAATACACCTTCTCAATAAAACGACAATTATTATCACATCTCATCACATAAACCAATACGATTGAATTGAACAAGATGAGATGATTTTACAATCTGACCTTTGTGCAAAACCCATCCCAAACCGGGTAGCGCGGCTGCCCACAGGTCTCGCCTGCCGGCTCGGTCGGTGCTTCTGCTTCGCAGAGGTGTCCACTGGGCACCCGCACCGCCCCGCCGAAGGCGGTTTCTGACAAAGGCTACTTTTTGTCCGCATCAATATCAAAACGGGGCGTAATAAAGTTGTTTGCGCCAATCAACGGCTGACGCCGGGGCGGCTGTGGGCAGCCGCGCTACCGAACGGGAAAGGTTTTCCTTAAAAATCAAGCTATCTCAAAATATGAACGCGTCGATGCATAATCAACGAATCAACGTGTACAAAACCAATCTTATGTTTCCGTCGCCTCCATCATCGTCAGCGCAAACGCCAGCACGTGCTTTGCGGTGCGCTGCAGTTCTCCGGTGGTGATGCCGTCGGGCTGGCCGAGGGTTTCCAGCAGGGTGCCGTCGGGGACCCGTTTGCCGGTGCGGTTCCCGCCGGGCATCAGCACGTCCACGCCCGCGCGCACGCGGTAGGCCTGATCCCGCATCTCCGGGAACTCCTGCGACCTCGACCGCTGCATCCACCAGTCGGTCATCACGTTGCCCTGATAGCCCCATTCGCCCCGCAGGATCTCCGTAACGAGGTCATAGTTGTAATGGCTCCACACGCCGTTGACTTTATTGTAAGAGGTCATGATATTCTTGGGCTGCGCGGTCTTCACGCAGATCTCAAAGCCCTTCAGATAGATCTCCCGCAGGGCCCGCTGGCTCACCACGGAATCGTTCTTCGTCCGGTTAGTCTCCTGATTGTTGCAGGCAAAGTGCTTGGGGCAGGCGGAAACGCCCTCCCGCTGCAGCCCCTTCACCACCGCCGCGGCGCTGCGGCCCGTGAGCAGCGGAT
>CAMVNL010000142.1 GCA_947168785.1 uncultured Clostridia bacterium
GCGGTCTCGCCGCTGCCGCAGGACAGGACGCGGATCATTTCCTTTTCCACCTTCATCAGCGGCATCGTGGCCGGCGCGTCGCAGACGTTGCTGCTCTCTCTGATGGACGCCTCCGAAAAGGGCGTGTGGAACGTCAGCCTGCGGACGGTGTTCCTGCTGATCGGGGTGATCTCGTCGGTGCTGGGCGGGGGGCTGTTTTCACTGGCCGGGATCTTCACCAAAGAGCGGGTGGTCCAGTCCGCCCGCCAGCCAAGCGTCATTGAAGGGTTCAGGGTACTGCTCCGCAATAAGCCGCTGGTGCTGATCGTTCTGAGCAATATGCTGTCGTCTGTCGGCGGCCTCTACAACGTGTTTACCACCTATTATTTTGCCGAGGTTGTGAAGCTTAACTCGCTGAAGTTGCTGATCGATATCCCCGGCGGCGCGGTGGGGATCGGCACCTATCCGTTCATTCCCGCCATCAAGCGCCGGTTTGACAACAAGCAGCTGATGTTCATTCACTTTATCTCCAAGGCGGCAATCGGCGTCGTCTGCTTTTTTGCGGGGTTCAGGCATTACGCCAGCAAATTCGTTGCCGTGCCCGTTTTGATGCTGCTGAACATCGTCATCAGCATCGTGAATACGGTGAAAAACATCATCTCCACAGAGATGATCGGAGATACCATCGACTACATGGAGCTGGAGACCGGCGAGCGGAACGAGGGAGTCTCCTTTGCGGTGTCCTCCTTTTTCGGCAAGCTGACCAGCTCCGTCAGTACCGCCATCGCCACCGCCGTGCTGCCGCGCATCGGGCTGACGTATCAGACGGTGAACGGGGAGCAGGTCTCCCTTAAAGGAGAGAAGACCGATTTCTATATCTGGATGTTTTACGTGCTGGTTCCGCAGCTGCTGGGCGCTTTGGGGGTGATCCCCTTCTTTTGGTACAGCCTGACCGGTAAGCGGTTGGCGGATATCCGCGGGCAGCTTGCAGATCGCAGAGAGCGGATGCTGGCGGAGAAGCAGGAACAGGAAACGGAGGGAGAAGTATGAGGACCTGCCCGAAATGCGGGAAGCGCTTATCGCCCGTGTACTTTAAGACCGTCTGCCGGTACTGCGGCGCGGATCTCCTCTATTATCGCTATGAGGAGCGGCTGGAGCAGGACGCGCGGAAAGCCGCTGCCCAGGAGGAAACGGTGCGGCGCCTGCTGAACAAACTGCCCTTGCGGCGGAAGAAAGCGCCATAACATAATCAAAACCACCCGTTCAACGGGTGGTTTTGATTCTTTGGAGCTGCGATTGGATTGTCGGAAATCCGGCGTTCACCGAAAAGAAGGGGAAACGCCTGTTTTACTGCTCCACCAATTAATACTTGAAGATTTCTGCTTGTCTAAACGCCGCAATACGGCGTCAGAAATCCTCGACAGGCGACAGCCTGTCTTGCGGTTTCTTCCTTGTCTTGCGACGTTTATCCGGCGCATAAATAATTCACGATTAAATTGGTGGAGCAGTAAATCCGTTTTACGCTTTCAATCCAAGGGGCAGGGTCCAGCCCATGTCGTCCTCCACCGTGCCGGTCTGAATGCCGTAGAGGGCGTCGTAAAGCCGCTGAGCCAGGGGGCCGACCTTACCGTCGGCTACCGCGTGGTCCTCGCCGTTGTAGTTCAGCGTGCCGATGGGGGAGATCACCGCCGCGGTGCCGCTGGCGAAAATCTCTTCCAGCTCGCCTCTGTCCTGGGCGGCGAATACGTCTTCAATGGCAAGCTTCCGCTCGGAGACGGGCACGCCCCATTTTTTGAGCAGCCGGATCACGGAATCACGGGTGATGCCGGGCAGAATGGTGCCTGCGTCCAGCGGCGCGGTGATCACTTCGCCGTTAATTTTGAAGAAGGCGTTGGAGGTGCCGATCTCTTCCACGTATTTGTGTTCCGCGGCGTCCAGCCACAGCACGTCTTTGCAGTTATACTTCATAGCGTCCAGCGAAGCGCGCATGCCGCCGCCGTAGTTGCCGCCGACTTTTGCGTAGCCGGTGCCGCCCTGCGCCGCGCGGATGTACTTATCCTGCACGAAGATGCGGGTGGCGGAAAGGCCGCCGTCGTTGGCCGCATAATAGGAGCCGGTGGGGGAGAGGATGATCAGGAAGCGATAGTGCTTGGCCGGCAGCACGGAGAAGCTCACCTCGTCGCCGAAGATGAAGGGACGGATATAGAGCGCCGTGCCGGGGGCGGAGGGCACCCAGTCGATATCCTCTTTGATGACGGCTTTGACCGCCGCCACCAGCAGATCGTCCGGCAGGTCGGGGATGCACATGCGTTCGTTGGTGCGCTTCATGCGCTTCACGTTCATATCGGGGCGGAAGAGCTGGATCTCGCCGGAGGGGGTGCGGTAGGCCTTCATGCCCTCGAACATCATCTGCGCGTAGTGCAGCACGCAGGAGGCGGGTTCAATGGCGATGGGCTCGTGGGGCACCACGCGGCCGTCGTGCCAGCCCTGACCTTCGTCATAGTCCATCACAAACATGTGGTCGGTGAAATAGCGGGCAAATCCCAGCTTCGACTCGTCCTCCGGACGGGGCTTGGGATGGGTGGTGCGTGTTACGGGAAATGAATAGCTCATGGTGATTCGCTCCTTTGCTTTATGTTGAATTTAATAATTATTCTGATTCTTACCTGAAATAGATATCTGCTCTCCTGTCGCGGAAGACGTTGATGGACTCCCGGATGCCCTGTATGATCCCCGTGTCGCATTCGGCGAAAACAAGCTCTTCTGTCGTTCCCGCCTCGGCCAGCCTGACGCCCAGCGGATCGAAGGCGACAGAGCTGCCGCCGAATTGCGTATCGGGGGCCTTGCCGCAGGAGTTGCAGCAGACGACGAACAGCTGGTTTTCAATGGCGCGGGCTCTCAGCAGCGCGTGGAGCTGGGGGATGCGCACGTCCGGCCACTGGGAAACGACGAAGAGAAAATCCAGCCCTTTCACCGAGAGCGTGCGGGTCAGCTCCGGGAATCGGATATCGTAACAGATCTCCGTCCCGCAGGAAAAGCCGTCGAAGGCGTAAGCGGAAATGCCGCCGCCTCTGACGAAGTAATCGTCCTCATGCATGGGGGTGAACAGATGGGTCTTATCATAACGCGCAACGCAGGCCCCTGTTCTGTCAAAGGCCAGCGACGTGTTGTGAACGCCGTCGTCAAAGCGCGCCGCCACGCTGCCCGCCACAATATTGACGTTCAGCTCCTTTGCCAGTGCGGCAAAGGTCTTTGTCGTTTCCGCCGCGTCTCGATCCGCCAACTCCCGTAGATTTTCTTTGGGATAGAACCCCACGTTCCAGGTCTCCGGCAGCAGGATCACATCCGGCTGCTGTTCCGCCGCTCTGCGGACAAGGGAAATCGCTTTTTGAAAGTTGTGTTCGGGGGCGCCAAAAACCATATCCATTTGAATGACGGCTGTTTTCATGTTATTCTTTCCCTTCCTCGGATCGCGCCGCGGGGACTACGGCATTTTTCCAAAAGAATAACGCCCACTTCCGCGCGGAAATCTTCGTGCAGAACTGAACGCCTTTGCCCATTGGGTGTATTATACGCCCGTTTTTTTGAACAGTCAAGCGGCAAATATGAAGATTATGAAAAAAAACAAGAGCAGCGCGGCTCCTGTTTTTGGTGAGAAAAAGACAAAAGGGGATCATCGCAATAAGAAGCCTGCCCTGCTGTTTTGTCAGGACCTCTTGCGCGGGGCGGTGATTTGCGCTATAATCATTACCATCCAATCGAAAAAGGGGAGTTTGAATTGCATCCTGTGATTACCTGCCTGCGGCACTGGGGGATCGCCGCCGTGCTGTCGGTCAGCCGTCTGATCCATCGGATCACCGGCGGAAGGCGGCCGAAGTTCCTGTTCAGCGAAAACGCGGAGGCGGCCTTTGTCGGTTCGTGCGTGAAGATCGTTTCGGAGGACGAGACCTCCGTCACGATAGCGAAATACAGGCCGGACGGGACCGTCGATCCCGGCGAGTTCCGCATCCTGACCACCACGGACCTGCATCTCGATACCAAAAGCCCTCTCACCCGCGGGGGCAGCGCCGCGGACCGCAACAACCGTTCCATCCGCATGCTGACGCGTCAGATAAGGCGATTAAAGCCCGACCTCGTTATTCTGACCGGCGACGTGAACCAGTCCGATTTTCAGCAGATCGACGCGGTGCAGCTTTCCCAGCTGTTTGAAAGGCTGGGCGTTTACTGGGCCTACGCCTTCGGCAACCATGAGACGCGGGAGGAGAAGGGGTATTATAAATATCTGATGTATAAGGGCTTTCAGTACGGGCCCCACTGCCTGTGTCGGTTCGGCGACCCCGCGCTTTTCGGCTACGGCAACTTTGCCATCCACATCAAAAACGGCGAAAACTCGCTGGCCAAAAGCCTGTTCCTGTTCGACTCCGGCCGGGATATCCAGCCGGAGCGCTGCGCGGAATACGGCCTTCCGGCGGATCAGGAGGGCTACGATTTTTTGAAGCGGGAGCAGATCGACTGGTATCTCCGGGAGGTGGCAAAGGTAAAGCGGCAATACGGCGACGTCAGGACCATCGCGTATATGCACATCCCCATACCGGAATACGGCGAGGTGTTCGATGGCGATGAGGAGACCGGTTTCGTTCCCTCCGGCAGGGCGGAGGTGCTCTACGGCGCCCAGCACGAAAGCGTCGGCTGTTCCCCGTATAACAGCGGCTTTTTCGACGCGGCCGCCGGGGAGGGAAGCCTGCAGGCCGTCTTTTCCGGCCATGACCACGTCAATGATTTCTGCGCCATTTACCGGGGCGTGTATCTCGTCTATTCCCAGGGCGGCGGCTATAACACCTACAGCATGGAGGACCGCAGGGGCTGGAAGGAGCGGGATTGCCATTACGGCGTCACGCTGACGACGCTTCTGCCGGACGGCAATCTTCGGATCACGCCGGAAAGATACGCGGAATTTCCCGCGGAGGACGCCTGAACCGTTTTTTTCTCTGCCATCGCGGTATAACAACGACAAAACGGAGTGTTTATGGGTATATCATTACAGCCCCATCACGGCATGTGCTTTCAGTTTTATGAGGGCAAGGGGTATAACGCCGATTTTACGGACCACATGGGTAAGATCATCAAAATGCTTTCCGACGATCCGTCGCAGCCGGTCACGCTGACGGCGGCCGGGGACGCGGTGTGCGCCAACTGCCCGAACCTCCATTCCGGCGTCTGCGCCGATCAGGACAAAGTCGGCCGGTATGACGCGGCGGCGCTTTCCCTCTGCGGCCTGACAGCGGGGGAGACGATCCCTTACGGCGATTTCATTGCAATAATAAAAGAAAAGATCCTCGACAAGGGCCTGCGGAAGCAGATCTGCGGCGATTGCTGCTGGAACGGGATCTGTAAGAGAAAAGAATGATTTGACGTGGTGACGATTTGTGTCTCAGCGTTGATTTTTAAGAGTTATTACTTCGGCAATCGTGAAGCCGTCGTTTATCAATCAAATTATTTAATTGCCGAAGTAATAACTTTTATTCATGTGAAAGGTTTGTCTTTTCTTCGATGATCACGTGGACCGTATCGCCGTCGCCCTTGCCCAGCGCCGTGCGGATGGATTTCAGCAGGCCGATGATGTAGCAAACGGAGCTGTCCTGGTTCTTTACGCCCATGTTGACGATGCTGCCGTCGTAGGGAACGCCGTTGAAGGAGGCGTGGACCTTCACGCGCCCCTTGCCGAAGGCCTGCCGCAAATCCCATGGGAAAGCCACGTAGGCGCCGCCGTCCGGCTCCACGTGGATCACGGCGTCGTATTCGTATCGTTTTTTATCGCTCATCGCAGGATCTTCTCCATGGGCCGGCCCTTTGCCAGCTCGTCCACCAGCTTGTCAAGCTGGCGGATCTTCCGCATCAGCGGGTCCTCCACGGCGGCCACGTCCACGCCGCACACCTTGCCGGTGATCAGCTCCGCCCGGGGATTCATGGCCGGGGCGTTCTCAAAAAACGCGCCGTAGGGTACGCTCTGGTCCACCTTGTCCATTTCGTACCCGGTCAGCCACCGGATCACTTCGTCCAGCTCCGCTTTCGTCCGCCCCTTGCGCTCCGCTTTTGCCAGCAGCAGGGGATAGACTTTGGCGACCGGCATATCGAAAAAACGCTGTTCCGCCATAAGGGTTATGCCTCCGTCACCAGCGCGCCTCCGCAGGAGGGCAGGCGGAACCGGTACTGTCCGTCGACGGTTTCGGGGATGCGCTCTCCCTCCGCCGTCAGAATGCGCACAGGGGAGCCGTCGGTGGCAAAGACCACCGTTCCCTCCGTCGGGTGATCGCCCCAGGGGTCGGAGGCGTTGCAGAGATACAGCGCCTGTTTGCCGCCGCCGTCCCTCGCGAGCATCTGGCCCGCCAGCAGGGGAGCGCCGTCCTCCATGAGAACGCCGGAAAAAACGCCGGTGTTCAGCGTCGCTTTCGTTTCAACTTTTACGCCCTCCGGCGCATATTTCCCGGAGAATCCGATGAAATGGGTGGAGACGTTTC
>CAMVNL010000143.1 GCA_947168785.1 uncultured Clostridia bacterium
CAGCTGCGTTTTCGCGCAAATGTTGCATCCCGTAGCACGGCGCATTGCGCCGTCTGCTGCTTCCCCACGGCAATCGGTTTTCCTTGCGCGGAAGGGCCGACGGTTCCCCGACGCGATCCGTTCCCCCTGCGCGGACAGGCCGGTGCCGAACGCGGCTGCCCCTGCGGAAGGTGGTTCGTCCCCCTTCTGTCAGACGGCGCAATGCGCCGTGGTACGAATGTTGTTTTACGCCATGTGACGCAGCTGAGGCTGCGTGCTACGAATGTTATTTCGCGCCATGCGACGCAGCAAAGTCTTCGTGCTGCGGGTATGAAACGGCGCAGGGTTCCCCTCCGCAAAATGCCTCATTCCGAATTCCGCATTCAATCAACAAGCCCCGCTTCCGCGATGCCTCCGTCCTCACAAGATCCCGTCCAGCGTATCGTCCCGGGGGCGGGCGGGGGCGGCGCGGTCGCCCTTTTCCCACGTGCGCACGGCGGCCTTCCAGTCCTTCATGGGGTTTTTGCCCACCCGCCAGCCGTTGGCGGTGTAATAATCCACGAAGCGGTCCGGGTCCACGCCGTTATGGCGTTCACGGCAATAACCGGCCACCTCTTCACGGGTGGGCGGGGCAAACCGCGCAGCGGGCCGCCGTACTGCTCCTGTACCATTATCAGGCAGATGATCTGGTATATTCCTTGGTAACGCTTGCCCGGAACCGGGCCATCCATCGGACGTTTCCGGGTCGTCCATTGGACGCTTCCGGGCAATCCTTTGGACGTTTCCGGGCGTTCCGTCGGACGGTTTCGGGCCATCCGGTTCCTGTTCCGCCAGCACGGCTTTACCGAAATCGGTAAAGGTGTACCACAGCGTTCTGTCGCCGGGGCGCTCATTAAAGCAGCCGGTCCGCAGAACGCCCGCCTCCACCAGACGGTGCAGCAGGCGCTGAATCTGCTTACCGGAAAAATACGGCAGCTGCTCGCTCATTTTCTTGGCGCTGTTATAGGTCCAGTAGTCCCCTTCGATCAGATGGAGCCCGTTCTTCCGGTTCCGTTCGATCCAGAATTGCAGATGGCGCAGCAGGATCGCTTCCTTTATGCCGAAGCGTCTGGCCACCTCCGGGTCAAAATAGTGCAGCAAAAAAAAACACCCCCGTTTTCGTTTGTCACGGGGATGATAGCACAAAGAAAAAAATCCTGCGTCCGGTTTCGTGCACGAAAATGAATTTTATACAAATAATTTAAATCTGTATAATTTCTTTCCGTATGCGCCAAACCGGACGCAGCGTTTTAGGGAATATGGTAAAATAGGGAGACAGCACGGCGAAAGGGCAGAACAAAGCGGAGATAATTCGGAATACGGAATTCGGAATGCGGAATATTTCAGAGCGGAGAGCAGAAAATGCCGCGCTGCCCTACTGCCTACTCAAGCATGAACTTTTTAAATGTCGCAAAGCGGTTTTATTTTTGGCCAAACTCCTTCTTGTCCGATCTGGATCAGATCCACCGCCTGATTCGTATTACCTTCCACGATCTGACAGCCTTCTTCGGTAACCGCAACGTCCCATCCGATCCAGCGCACCGTCGGGATTTCTTCCGCGGCGGAGATCACTGTCTGTGTGACGTTTTTCCAGTTGGGAATCCGGAATCCCCGCAGGGTGATCCCCGAATCCGGGTGTTTTATAAATTCATGGGCCGCTTTATCATAGCCCGGTCCGGTCACGGTACCGTCTGACAGATTCACCGGACAAGCAATGCCGGCGTTGTGCAGATTATCCGTGCAGTTGTCTCCTGTCCCGATCCGCAGCGCCGCCGCAATAATATGCGCATTACCGTGCGCAAACAAGGTGGAGACCCGGACGGTATTGACGGATTGCGGATGCAAGGCGTTCATCGCCGGATGCTGTACGATCAGTTCTTCCACCAGAGCGTCTCCTTTGTTCTCCTGAAAGAAGGCGTCAATTTCCTGTTCTCCGGAAAGATGACACCGCCGGACCCCCTGTCCCTCGCACAGCCAGTTCTTTTTTAACATAAAATCGGGGTGTTTCCGGCAAAAGGAGGAGAATTCTTCCGGTGTGGCGCGGTACAGGTAGAGAAAGTCGCGCTTTGTATATGCGCAGAACCGGTTATTAAAGGTCCTTTTATCACCAAGCGCCATGCTTTCCTGCGGATCATTCATCACATGCTCAAATTCCGTTGCCTGTCTCCCGGTCATGATCTGCTTCCGTTCGGCAGGTGTTTTGCGGTACAGCTGATAGATGAAGTAGTCTTCCGCTCCGAATCCCAAGACTGTCTTCATATAAGTCATTCTGCAGAGGTGATAGAGTACGTTTCCTCCGGAGGTTTCCTTTATCCTGCCGGAAAAATAATGATATTTGCCCAACATTCAGATATCCTTTCTGAAACAGAAAATTGAAGAAGAAGAAGACCGGAAGAAAAATCATCCGATTGATTCCGGTCTTTTGGTGAAAAAATGAATCTTGTTTATCGAGGCAAAATACGGTCACCGCGCTGCACCGTTGCCGATTTACCTGTAATGGAGAGAGCTACCGGGGAAGCGGCTGCCGCAGCGGAAAGTATTCATCAACCTTCTGTCAGACTCAGCTGAGTTTTCGCGCAAATATTGCTTTCCGTAGCACGCAGCCTCAGCTGCGTTTCCGCGCAAATGTTGCATCCCGTAGCACGCAGCCTCAGCTGCGTTTTCGCGCAATTGTTGCATCCCGCAGCACGGCGCATTGCGCCGTCTGTTGTCTCCCCACGGCAATCGGTTTTCCTTGCGCGGAAGGGCCGACGGTTCCCCGCCGCGATCCGTTCCCCCTGCGCGGACAGGCCGGTGCCGAACGCGGCTGCCGCTGCGGGAGGTGGTTCGTCCCCCTTCTGTCAGACGGCGCAATGCGCCGTGCTACGAATGTTGCTTTGCGTCATGCGACGCAGCTGAGGCTGCGTGCTGGGAATGTTGTTTCGCGCCGAGGACGCAGCTGAGGCTGCGTGCTACGGATGATTGCTTCGGCTGAAAGCGGCACTGAGGTGCCGCGCTACGAATGTTGTTTCGCGTCATGCGACGCAGCTGAGGCTGCGTGCTGCGGATGATTGCTTCGGCTGAAAGCGGCACTGATGCGCTGCGCTGCGGGATGTGACATTGGCGCAGAAAACGGCGCAGGGTTCCCCTCCGCAAAATTCCGCATTCTTAATTCCGCATTCCGCATTATCTCCGCTCTCCGAACTCCGCTCTCCGCTCTCTGTTTTTCCCTACTGCCTATTGCCTAACATCAGCACACCTGATCCAGCGCCTTGCCGATGCCCACGTCCGTGGTGCCGAACAGGAAAATCTTGTTGAAATTGTTCAGCACGGTGAGGATCTTTTTGATGATGCTGATGAACTTTTCAAAGGCCTTGAAGGAAAACTTCACCGCCTCGTCGTCGTCCGAGGGCCATTCGCTCTTCGGGAGCTCCTCGCCCTGATCGGTATCCTTCTGAATGGCGTAAGAATCCACCTTCACCGCCTCGTCGCCCTTGACGAGGTAGGCGTCCACGTACAGCACGCCGTCGCGGATCTGAACGGCGGCGAACATGGGGGCGTCCGCGTCCACGATCTCGTCCGCCCGGGGGAAATATTCATCCGTGGCGGTCGCGTCCTTGGTCTTATACAGCTTCACGCCGGCGCAGCCGTCGATGGCGTAGAGGGTGCCGGTGGGCTGCACGAAGGTCTTGTAGGCCGTGCCGTCCGCGCCGTAGCGCAGGTAGGTGACCTGCTCGTTCACCTTCTTGTTGTTGTTCAGGGAGTAGGTGCGCAGATAGACGTGGTCGTGGCCCTGCAGGACGAGGTCGATCTCCAGCTCCGGCATCAGCTTGCCCAGCTGTTTCCGCATGGCCGTCACGTCGTCGTCGTCATAGTGGCTGCCGTTGGAATAGAGGGCCTTGTGGAGCATGACCACCTTCCACTTGGCGGAACTGGCCTTCATGTCTTTTTTCAGCCAGTCGATCTGCTTGTCGCTGAGGGCGTCGTTTTCCAGATCGTTGGTGTTCAGCACCGCCACGTGGAGGTTGTTGTAATCGAAGGAGTAATACACGCCGCTGACCGTCTCCTGCTCCGGCACGTTCGGCAGCACGAAGTTGCTGACGGTGGAAAAGTCGTCCTTTTCCTCATGGTTGCCGGTGGCGGGCATCAGGTAGGTGCTCATCAGGTCGCTTGAGGCCGTGTCGAACATCCACTGCCACTGGTGGTTGTTCATGCCGTAGTCCACCAGGTCGCCGGAGTTCGCGATGAATTTCGCCTCCGGGTACAGCTCGAAGGCCTTGCGCACCACGTTGGCCCAGCCCTCCGTGTACTGCTTTTCGTTCTGGGACTGGGGGTCGGACATGTGCAGGAAGGTGACGTTGTCGGAACCGTCCGGCGCTTCCAGCGTGGCCCAGTCGCTCCACCAGCCGCGATTCGCGTTGCCCACCCGGTAGGCGTACTTCGCCCCCGGCTTTAAGCCGGTCAGGCGCACCGTGTGCTGCGTCATGGCGAACTGATACTTGATAAAGCCGATGATGCCCAGGTCAATGCCCGGGAAATAGCGGGTCACGTCGGCGGATTCCGTGGTATAGCTGCCGGTGAAGGCGGTCTTCGCGCCGTTTTCGTCCAGATCGTATATCTCAATGTCGGTTTCCGGCAGACTGTATTTGGCAAACCAGTTGATATTGGCCTGCGCGGGGGTATCGCCCAGCGTGACGGAGACCATGGTGGGCTTGCGGTAGTTTTTGGTGGTGACCTCCGGCTCCTGCTTCTCGGCGGACCAGCTCACGCTGTAGTCGCCATAGAGCTGCGGGTCCGTATCGGTGGTGAAATCCACCAGGAACCACGCGATGGTGGCGTTGAGGGATTCGTCCTGACTGGGGGTCCAGTATTCCTGCAGCAGGAGCTTATCCAGCACGTCGTAAAGGCTGGTGTAATCCAGCGCGCCCAGGGAGAAGAAAGTGTTGACCAGGTTCAGATAGCTGGTGTCGCCGTGGAGGAAGCGCTTGACGAAGCTGTTGATCTGCTCGCCGAAGGCCTTGCCCGCCAGCGTATGGCCGAAGAGGGTGTTCAGCCGGATGTGGAGATTGGAGAGGATGACCCCGTTGACCAGATCGTTGTAGACGATATCCAGCAGGGCGTCGAAGATGTGCATGCCGGAATTTTCGGTGACCGGCTCGTTGAGGCGGTTCACCACGTCGGCGATCATGGCGTCCTCGCCGAAGGGCTTCTCGTTGCCGGTGGTCCAGTAATAGACGGTGGAGAAGACCACGTCCTCCAGCGTGGCGTAGTCGTGACCGCGGCCCACGCCGACTTTATCCTGAATGGCCTGATCCACGGGCACGTCGCTCATTTTCATGCCGGCCAGCTTGCGCACGGCGGGTTCAATGGCGTTCCAAAGGGCCTCCGGGGCGCCGATCAGTTCGTCGATCTGGGCGGAGAGGTCCTGCAAAAACCACATGACGTTTTCCACGGAAAGGACGGTCTTGCCCGCCACCTTGAGGCCGGTGCCGATATAGGGCTCCAAAAAGCCGCCGATGATGGCTTCGAGGTCAATGCCCTTTTCCTTCAAAAAGTTCAGCAGGCCGCCCGCCTCGATGATCTGATCGAAGATGCCCACGGCGTAGTTGTTGTAAAGGCCGTGGACGAAGCCGGTCAGGCTGGCGATGCCGTCGTTGTCGTCCAGCGGGCCGCCGAAGCACAGGCCCAGGGATTCCTGAGCGAAGGAGCCCTGCGCGTAGGTCTTGCCTTTATTGGTATAGGGGGCCTCCGCGTCGAAATCCACCTCTTCGGTGGCGATATCGCTGCTGCCGTCGGAATAGACGGTGAAGGTGTTCTCACGGTACTGGTTGGGGAAGGCGGTGAGGGCGCAGGTCTGCACGTCGGTGAGCACCTCGCCGTTGTCGTTGACGATCTGAGCGGTATCCGGGATGTGCAGATGGCCGGTGAGGGCGTAGTGGATATGGTGGTCCGCCAGCTCCTCGCTGCGCTCCAAGTAGTTATCCAGCACGAAGGCGAAGGTGACGGAGGGCTCGCACTCCATATGGGGGGCCATGGAGTGGTGGATCATCAGAAGGCTCTCCTTGCCGTTCGCGTAAGCCGCCTCGGCCCGGTCGATGATCCAGGCCATGCACTCGTCGGAGATGGCGCCGTTGGTGATATCCTTGGCGGCCTCCTCAAAGCTGTAAAAACAGGAATCCACCACGATCAGCTGGGTGGTATCGTTGAGCTGCACCGTATAGGACAGGGCGTTCTGCACGGCGGGCACCTGACCGTTTTCGATCACGTAGAAGTCGTCCGCCAGGTCGTAGCCCAGGTCCGCATACACGTCGTAAAAGCCCTGGGCCGTGATGGGCTCGGCGGCCTCCTTCACGCCGTTTTCAAAGGTGATGGCCTTGTAGGTGTTGATATCGTGGTTGCCGTCGATGACGATCACCGGCACGCCGGTATCCGCCTCGAATTGACGCAGCTTGGCGGCCAGCTCCACGTGGGCCTGCTTTTCGCTGTACCGGGTCAG
>CAMVNL010000144.1 GCA_947168785.1 uncultured Clostridia bacterium
GCCCACCGCGGTGCTCACCCCGCAGGAGATCGACGAGCTCATGCAGATCATGAAGGGCCTTGCCGCCGAGGGCAAGTCCATTCTGTTCATCTCCCACAAGCTCAACGAGATCATGGAGGTGGCGGACCGCTGCACGGTGCTGCGCAAGGGCAAATACATCGGCACCGTCAACGTAAAGGATACCACCATGGAGGAGCTTTCCGCCATGATGGTGGGCCGCAACGTCAGCTTCCACGTGGAAAAAGCTCCCGCAAAGCCCGGCGAGGTGCTGCTGGACGTGTCCCACGTGACCGTGGCCAGCAAGGCGCATAAAAACAACGCAGTCAAGGACGTGTCCCTGAAGGTCCGCGCCGGCGAGGTGGTCTGCATCGCGGGCATCGACGGCAACGGCCAGTCGGAGTTCATCCATGGCCTGACGGGGCTGGAGCCCCTGGTCTCCGGCAGCATCACGCTGCTGGGCAAGGATATCTCCCATCTGCCCATCCGCAAACGCAACGTCTCCGGCATGGGCCATATCCCGGAGGACCGCCATAAGCACGGCCTGGTGCTGGATTACTCGCTGGAGAACAATTTGGTGCTGGAACGCTATTTCGAGCCGGAATTCACCTCCAAGGCGGGCTTTCTGAAAAAGAAAAATATCCGCGCCTATGCGGAAACGCTGATCGACCGTTACGACGTTCGCTCCGGCCAGGGGCCCGTCACCCCCGCCCGCAGCATGTCCGGCGGCAACCAGCAAAAGGCCATCATCGCCCGGGAGATCGACCGCAATCCCCGCCTGCTGGTGGCGGTGCAGCCCACCCGGGGCCTTGACGTGGGCGCCATTGAAAACATCCACAAACGCATCATCGACCACCGGGACGCGGGCAACGGCGTGCTGCTGGTCTCATTGGAGCTGGACGAGGTCATGGACGTCTCCGACCGCATCCTCGTCATGTATGAGGGCGAGATCGTGGGCGAGCTTGACCCGAAACAGACCACCGTGGAAGAGCTGGGCCTTTACATGGCCGGCGCAAAGAGAGACGAGGTGAGCGCGGAATGAAAAACCTGTTGAAAAAAGACGGTGTGCAGTCCTTTGTCGCGTCGCTGATCTGTATCCTGCTGGGCCTGCTGATCGGCTATATCGTGCTGCTGTTCATCAATCCCACCGGCGCGGGGGCGGCCATCCTGGAGGTCATCAAGAACTTCTTCCATTATTCCAAGCCGTCATTGCAGCTGAAAAACTTCGGCAATACGCTGGTTAAGACCGCGCCGCTGCTGATGTGCTCCCTCTCCGTGCTGTTTTGCTATAAGGTGGGCCTGTTCAACATCGGCGCCGCCGGTCAGTATGTGGCGGGCGCCTGCGCGGGCATCTACTGCGCGCTGAAGCTGGGCTGGGGCTGGCTGCCCTGCCTGATCGCGGCGGTAGTCTGCGGCGCGGTGTTCGGCGTGGCCGTGGGGCTGCTGAAGGCCTACCGCAACGTGAACGAGGTCATCTCCGGCATCATGCTCAATTGGATCGGCCTCTACCTTGCCAATATGCTGCTGAGCAGCGTCAAAGAGGTGGCGAGCCCCTACACGCTGCATATCAAAACGGAGGCGGCCAAAGCGCTGCTGCCCTCTCTCGGGCTGGACAAGCTCTTCAACGGCAACCAGTATATCACCCTGGCCATCCCGCTGTCCGTGCTGCTGGCCGTCGCCATTTCGGTGATCCTCAACAAGACGAAATTCGGTTATGAGCTGAAAGCCACCGGCCTCAACCGCAACGCCGCCAAATACTGCGGCATGGCGGAAAAGCGCAACATCATCGTGTCGCTGGCCATCGGCGGGGCGCTGGCGGGCCTGGGCGGGGCGCTGCTGTACCTGACGGATTACGAGCAGTGGCTCTGCACCGGTTCCTCCGTCCCCGGCATGGGCTTCAACGGCATCGCCGCGGCCTTCCTCGGCGGCCTGAACCCCATCGGCACCATCTTCTCCTCCTACTTCATCCAGCACATCACGTCGGGCGGCGCCTTCGTGGACAAGACCATGTACTGCTCCCAGATCTCCGACCTGATCTCCTCCATCATCATCTATCTGTGCGGCTTCGTGCTGTTCATCAAATACGCCATGAACAAGGTGATCGCTTCCCGCGAGAACAAGGCTGCCGCTGCCGTCAAGAGCGACGACGTTCCGGCCAAAGATGCCGATGAAACGAAAGGAGGCGAGGCGTAATGCTGTTATTGATCCAATACACCCTGATCTTTGCTTCCGTTCTCATCCTCGTGGCGCTGGGCGGCTGTATCTCCGAGCATTCCGGCGTCATCAACCTGGGCCTTGAGGGTATCATGGTCATGGGGGCCATGGGCGGCGCGCTGATGCTGCGTGGCCTGCCCTCCACCACCTCTCCCTTCGTGATCGTCCTGCTGACCCTCTGCGCCGCCATCCTCGTGGGCGTGGTCTACTCGCTCCTGCTGGCGGTGGCGTGCATCAGCTTCAAGGCGGACCAGACCATCGTGGGCACCGCCGTCAACATGCTGGGCGTGGCCGCCGCGACGGTCATCGTCAAGGCGCTGAACACGGCCGCCAATCCCGACGACGTCTCCTCCGCCGTGCAGTACGCGGGCACCAAGAAGGCCTTCCTGCTGAAAATCGGCGGCTTCGAGTTCAACTGGTTCATGCTCATCGCCCTGATCGCGCTGGCCTGTGTGTATGTGCTGTTGTATAAGACCAGGTTCGGCCTGCGCCTTATGGCCTGCGGCGAGCATCCCCAGGCGGCGGCCAGCGTTGGCGTGAACGTCTTCAAAATGCGCTACGCGGGCGTGCTGATCTCCGGGGCTCTCGGCGGCCTGGGCGGCATCTGCTATATCCTTGCCGGCACCTCCGAATGGCGCTTTGAAAACGGCGTGGCGGGCTTCGGCTTCCTGGCGCTGGCGGTCATGATCTTCGGCCAGTGGAAGCCCCAGCGCATCGCTCTGGCCGCGCTGCTGTTCGGTTTCTTCCGCGCCCTGAGCAACGTCTATTTCGGCTTTGACTGGCTGGTCAACGCCAATATCCCCGGGGCGGTCTACAACATGATGCCCTATATCATCTCCCTGCTGGTGCTTGCCTTTACCTCCAAGCGTTCCCGCGCCCCCAAGGCGGAGGGCATTCCGTATGATAAGGGAATGAGATAGGCGTTGGTATTGGCTTTTGAATGCTGAAAGTTATTACTTCGGCAATTAAATAATTTGAATGCTAAACGGCGGCTTTAGGATTGCCGAAGTAATATTTCGCCATGTTTTTTGCCGTAAAACGGCAAAAAACGGCGTTATGATCGTTTTATTAATGCGGCAGCACAACCTTTCTTATTTCCAACTATTTAATTGCCGCATTAATAAAAGTTGAAGGTTGAAAGTTAAAATGACAATTTACGACGTTATTGCAAAAAAAAGAGACGGGCATCCCCTGACGGAAGAGGAGATCCGCTTCTTCGTCAGGTGCAGCGTGGACGGCAGCGCCGACGACAGCCAACTGACCGCGCTGCTGATGGCTATTTATATCAACGGCATGACGGATGAAGAGACCGCCGTGCTGACGGACGCCATGGCCCGCTCCGGCGATATGCTGGATCTCTCCCGCTTCGGTTCTCTCTCCGCCGATAAGCACTCCACCGGCGGCGTGGGGGATAAGACCTCCCTGATCGTCGCCCCCATCGCAGCCTCCCTCGGCGTGAAGATGGCCAAAATGAGCGGCAGGGGGCTGGGCCACACCGGCGGCACCGTGGATAAGCTGGAAGCCATCCCCGGCTACCGCACGACGGTTTCTGACGACGAATTTCTGTCGCAGGTGGAAAAGGTCGGCGTCGCGCTGATCGGGCAGACGGCCGATCTCGCCCCCGCGGACAAAAAGCTCTATTCCCTCCGGGACCACACCGCCACGGTGGGCTGCATCCCGCTGATCGTCTCCAGCGTCATGAGCAAAAAGCTGGCGGCCGGTGCGAAAAACATCGTGCTGGACGTAAAATACGGCAGCGGGGCCTTTATGAAAACGCCGGAGCAGGCGGAAGCGCTTGCCCGGAAAATGGTGACCATCGGCAAGGCCTGCGGCAGGAATGTGGCCGCGGTGCTGACGGATATGGATACGCCGCTGGGCAGCCACATCGGCAACGCGCTGGAGGTCGTCGAGGCGGCGGAGGTGCTGAAAAACAACGTCTCTTCCGATCTCAGCGAGGTGTCCTTCGTGCTGGCGGCCCATATCGTGTCCCTCACCTTCGGCATGCCCTTTGACGACGCCATGGCGCACGTGCGCGATACGGTCGCCTCCGGCGCGGCCTTCGCCAAAATGAAGGAGTGGGTGGGCGCCCAGGGGGGCGCCGCGTCTTATCTTGACGACGTCTCCCGCTTCCCCGCGGCCGCCGCTTCCCTCGCCGTGCGTCCCCCCCGGGACGGCTCCGTCTCCCTCGGGGCGGGGCGAACCGTGAAGGACGCCCCCATCGACCATGCGGCGGGCATCATCCTGCGGAAAAAGACCGGCGATTTCGTCCGGGAAGGGGACGTGCTGTGTACCCTTTACACCAATCAGGCGGCGACGCTGCCGGACGCACAGTCCCGCTTCCTCTCCGCCCTGACCTTCTCCGAAACGGCTCCCGCGCCTCGCCCCCTCATTCTGAAAACCGTAAAGTAAAAAGGGATTTGTCGTTTTTTTGGTAGCGCGGCACTTCAGTGCCGCTTTTTACCAAAGTTACATTTCAGCGATCTGAATAATCGGCTTTATCGATTTGTTTTTCAGAAAAACCTGATCTTTCGGTTTTGCAAAAAAAGCTGTTTACGTCATGAGCGGCACTGAGGTGCCGCGCTACCGGAGCTCTCACACACCTCATTTTTTCAGAATAAAGGAAATCCCCATGAAAAACATTCTGGTCCTCGGCGTGGCCGGGGGAACGGGCAGCGGCAAGAGCACCCTGACCGAATGGCTGAAAAGCCGCTTCGGCGACGACCTCACCGTGATCCGCCACGACGACTATTACAAAGAGCAGCATTCCCTCACCTACGAGCAGCGGGTGACGGTCAACTACGACTGCCCGGAGGCCTTCGATACCGATCTGCTGGTGGCGCACCTGACGGCCTTGAAGGCGGGCAGGGAAGTGGACTGTCCCGTGTACGACTATACGGTCCACGACCGCAGCAGCAAGGTCCGCCGTCTGGTCCCCACCCCCGTCATCGTGGTGGACGGCATCCTGATCCTTGAAAATCCCGCCCTCTGCTCGCTGATGGATGTCAAGATCTTTGTGGATACCGACGACGATATCCGCATCCTCCGCCGCATCGAGCGGGACGTGCTGGAACGGGACCGGTCGCTGACCTCCATCATCAACCAGTACCGCAATACCGTCAAGCCCATGCATGAGAAATACGTGCAGCCCAGCCGCCGCAACGCGGATATCGTGATCCTGGGCGGCGGCATGAACCCCGTCGCCAACGGCATGATCGAAACGACGCTGGAAAAACACATTGCGGAATACCGTGCGGAATAATATTTGACTTTTTTGTAAAATGAGATATAATATAAATATCTATAAAAGACTTGCAGGAGGCGTCTTATGTTTACGTTTATCAAACTCGTTCTGAAATTCATCGAACTGTGGATGATGGTCGCCACCGGCACGAAAGTGGCCGACGACGCGCTGACGTCCATAGAAACGCTGAAAGAGGACATTGAAAAGCTGCTGGAGGAAATGAATGGCTGAGTTTTCCGCGGCAGAAGCAAAAAGCCGGATCGACGAACTGTGCGACCGGCTGAATTTCTATTCGTATCGCTATTACGTGGATAACGAGAGCGATATCAGCGACTACGAATACGATATGCTGCAGCGGGAGCTGAAATCCCTCGAAGCGCAATATCCTGAATTCTTGCGTCCCGATTCCCCCACCCAGCGGGTGGGAGGCGAGGCGCAATCTGTGTTTACCCCCGTTTCCCACGAGGTCCGCATGGAGAGCCTTCAGGACGCCTTCAGCTTTGAAGAGATCGACGACTTCGACCGCCGCGTCAGCGAGACGGTTGACGGTTACAGCTACGTGGTGGAACCGAAGATCGACGGGCTTTCCGTTTCGCTGGAATATGAAAACGGCCTCTTCGTCCGGGGCTCCACCCGGGGCGACGGCGACACGGGGGAGGATATCACCGCCAACCTGCGCACGGTGCGCACCATCCCGCTGCGCCTGCGGCAGCCCGTGCCTTTTATTGAGGTGCGGGGCGAAGTCTATATGTCCCACGACGTCTTTTCCGAGCTTGTGAAGCAGCAGGAGCTGAACGGCGAGGAGCCCTTCAAGAACCCCCGCAACGCCGCGGCGGGCAGCCTGCGGCAAAAAAACGCCGCCGTCACCGCCTCCCGCAAGCTGGATATTTTCGTGTTCAACGTGCAGCGCTATGACGGGGCCGATTTCAGCAACCACAAGGATTCTCTTGATTTCCTGCGTTCCCTCGGTTTCGTCACCGTCCCCTTTTATACCCCCTGCGCCGACATCGAAGCGGCCAA
>CAMVNL010000145.1 GCA_947168785.1 uncultured Clostridia bacterium
AGGCGTGCAGGATCGCCGCGCGGCCGCTGTTCAGCCGGGCGATATCCTTCTCCCCGGCGTAGTATTCCTTTCCTTTGGGGAACTGCAATTCGATAAAACTGCCGATTTCCATTATTCGCTCCCCCTCTGTTTCTGTTCATTCACCGCGTTTTCCACCTGTTCCCAGTCAAACCCGCAGTTGAAGATATAATCCAAAACGGACATATAGGGCACGAACCCCACCTTCGGCCAGAGCTGCCGGTAGGTAATGGGGGCGTAGTCGGTATAGACCAGCCGGATGCCCCGGGCGGCAAAGTGTCCGTCCACCTGATAGGCCTTGGCCCCGTGGCCGGAGAGATAGGTATCGCCTCCCATTTTTTCGACGATATCCAGCACCCGCTCCTCCCGGACCGTATCCAGCGCCATTTCGGAGGAACGGTACAGGGGCATGGTGAAGCCGAAGCGGCGGGCGATCTCCGTATTGATCGTGATATTCATTTCGGCGAGATCCGGGTAATCGGACAGCAGCATCTCCCGGAAGCAGGGATAGAAGTCCTCAAAATGCCGCGCCCGGGCGTAGTTCATCTCCACCGTGCGCAGATGCTTTTCCTTCCAGCCCAGCTCATCCCGGGTGCGGACCCGGTTGATGGGGTCTCCCAAATGCTGTTCCACCGGCACCTTGACCCTGCAGGAGCCCTGCGGCGTCTTCAGACGGTTCCAGTGGTGCATATTGTCGTTGGAGAACTGACAGTCGTCCAGATAGACGAATACGTCAGACTTGCTCATTTTATAGAAATAACCGAGCCAGGAGATATAATCCGGCTGGTGGATGGCGACAACCATGTGGTCTGCTTCCTTCCGTTATCTGCGATGGATGATCTCTTCCTCTTTCAGCTTCGGGGCGCGGTAGGAATCCGCCGCCCGCCCCTTGGTGATCAGCAGCTCCGCCGTTCGCCAGAGGATCTTCGCGTCAAAGGCGAGGGACCAGTTGCGGACGTATTCCAGATCGAACTCCGCCATTCTCCGGCGGGAATCCGACAGGGCCTCGTTCACCGCCTCCCAGCCGGTCACGCCGGGAAGCATCGACTGGCGCTCCGCCTGCTCCTCCGGGGTCATGACCGCCATCTCATGGGGCAGCAGGGGCCGGGGGCCGATCCAGGACATTTCCCCCTTGAGGATATTCCACAGCTGGGGCAGCTCGTCGATGTTCAGCGTACGGAACACCTCGCCCCATTTTTTCAGCCGCAGCTCATCCGGCAGCAGCTCGCCGTTCTCGTCCCGCTCGTTGGTCATGGTGCGCAGCTTATACATGGTAAAGGGCTTTTCGCCGTAACCGATGCGGGTCTGACGGAAAATGGCAGAATCCTCCGGGGAGTTTTTATGGACGATCGCCATGGAGACCAGCAGCACGGGGCCAGCGACAACGCCGCCCACTGCGGCGACGCCGGTATCAAACACTCTTTTGATGATTCTCTGTGCCAGTTTCTTCATAATAGCCTCTTTTTCTCAGAAGGTGATCCGGCGGAAGGCCACCTGGAAGGATTCCGCGCAGCGGCAGCCCGCCTGAGAGCCGCGATAAAGCGCCAGCGCCTCAATGCTTTCGGTGCTTCTCGGATGGGGATAGGGACGCTGAACGCCGATATAGGCGGAGAGCGCGTCCAGCTTTTTCTGAAGCCCTTCCCTGCCGACCTCCACGAAGAGGTTCGGGTCAAACTTCTGCATGGCGGGGTTGACGCTCCAATCGGTGGCGGAGGGCACCTCCATGTACCACAGCTCACTGATGGGGTGAACGTCGTCACGGCGCTGGAAGATACGGATGGCCTCCTGACAGGACAGGGAGGTATGGAGATGGTCGTTGTTGGAATCCGACGGGTGATGGGTGATGACCACGTCCGGCAGGACCTCCAAAATGGCTTTTTCAATAAACTGCACCAGCAGCAGGTGATCCACCGTATTCAGCTTGATATTCGGGAATTCCCCGATAAACGCGCGGCTCACGCCGATCACGCCGAGACTCTGTGAAATATCCGAGGACAGCTCCTCGTCAGACGGGCGGTTGGCGCGGGCCTCCGCCTTGCCGGAAAGAATGCAGACGGAAACGGTATGCCCCGCTTGCGTCAACTGATAGATAGATGCGCCGGCGCCGAGCACCTCGTCGTCGGGATGAGCTGCAACAACAAGATAATTCATCAATTTAGCCTTTCTTTCTCTGATACGTTTTTCACTCGCTCTGAGTATCGGTCTGTGCTTCTTTGTCAGCGTCCGTTTCTTTCTTCCGGCGCGTCTTCCGTTTTGATTTTTTCTCGTTTTTTTCGTTTTCTGTTCCGTAGGTATAGCCATAGCCGTAACCGTAGCCGTACCCATAACCGTAGCCGTAGCGGGAATAGCTCTTATAGTGGCCGTAGCGCCCGTAGCCATAGCCGTAGTCTTCGCCGTAACCGGCAAAGCCAGACTGTGCGCCGTTCATCACCGCGCCGAGAATCCGCACGCCGGTTTGAAGCAGGGAGTCGATGCCGCAGAGGATCCGGCTGACACGGACCGTATCCTGCAGCACCACGTACAGCAGCGCGTCCGCCGCCTCCGCAATGACAACCGTATCGGAAACGAGTCCGCAGGGGGGCGTATCCACCAGAATATAATCGTAATCGTTCCGCAGAAAGTCGAACAGCTGTTTCAGATAATCCGCATTGATGATCTTCCAGTAGGATTCGTCTTCGCTGTTCAGCTTCAGATAAGAAAAACCATATTGCTCCAGTCGGTAGAGCGTATAATACGGATCCTCTTTTTCCGGCGTAAGCTGTTCAAGGTCCAGCTGCAGCACGCCGGCGATGCTCGGGTTGCGCAGGTCCGCGTCCACCAGCAGGACGTTCTTTTTCATATCCGCCAGCGACAGGGCCAGATTGGAGACCACCGTCGTTTTGCCCTCGCCCGGCGCCGTGCTGGTGGAAATAACCACTTTTTCATCCGGCTGCAGCATATTGATGAAGCTGTTCCGGAAGACCCTTACCGATTCCAAAAACCCCCGCCCGATCCGCTCGTTTCGGATGAGAATGGATTTATCGATCTCCTGCCGTTTATACTTCTTGAAGGTGACCTCCGGCAGGGTGCCCACCGTATCCAGCTTGAGTTCCCTGCGGACCTCATTTTTTGTTTTGACGGTCCTGCGGAAAAATGCGTAGATGAAGATCCACAAAGCGCCCACCGCCAGACCGATGCCGATGCCCTTGAGCACCTCCGTATAGGTGAAGCGATTGACCGGTTCATCCGGCACCTGCGGCTCCGTGATAGTGGTCAGCAGTACGTTGCCCACCAGATATTTCGCCACGGCAGGATAATTCTTCATGGCGGAAATGAGCACGTCGTAGGTGGCCTGCGGATCCCGGCCGGTGGCCGTCATCGTGAACATATTGGTGGATTTGACCGCTTTGGCGGACAACGTCGCGGGGATGTACCCGATCCCGAGATCTTCACGGATGGCGTCTGTCAGAATATTACTGTTGATGATATACGGGAACGTGTTGGCAAGGTTAGAGGCCGTCGCGTTGTCGTAGAAATAAGAATAGGAAGGGATCCCCTCGCCCGTCAGAGACAGGGTCTGCGTGTTGACGGTAAAGGTCGCCGACACTTCGTAAATCGGCATATAGTGGAAATAACTCTTCAGGAACGTGAGCGCTCCGCCGAGAACCGAGGTGAGCACGAGAACCCACCAGAATTTCATGAGCCCCTTCCAGACGTCGGAAAACTGGATGGAGTTCGGCTGTGGCTCCGCCTGCATGGAGGCGTCCCGATTGGCTGTCGTATCACTCATTGGCTGCCTCCGTTTCCCGGCCCTCCGCCCCGTCGGCGGAGGGCGCCGCTGTTTCCGCGGGCTCCGGCTGCGACGCGGATACCGCGTCGTCAATCACAGGAGCCGGTTGATCCTTTCCCTTCTGATCATCCGACTCAGTCTCCGATGCGACGGGGGGCGTTTTGCTGCCATAGCCGCCGTATTTCCCGTATTTTCCGTATTTCCCGTACTTTCCGTACCTGCCGTATTTGTTATAATGGGCGTATTTGGAATAACGGGCGTACCCGCTCTCATCCATTCCGACCTGATTGAACATGGAAAACTCGTCGTAGACGTCGTTCAGGATACACCCGGCGAATTTAGAGCCGGTGTTGCGCAGCGTCAGGATCACGTCGTTGATGACTGCCGCGTAAACGCCGTTGGTGCGCACCGTCAGGATGGCCGCGTCGCAGAGCTTCGCGATGCTGGTGACCGCGCCGTCCACCATCACGGGCGCCGTATCCACGACGACGAAATCCATCGTCTTGCGAAACGCCCGCAGCAGCGCTTCCACCGAACCGTTTTCGATCAGCTGCTGATAATCCTTGTGGGGCTTCGTATTGAGCGCCAGGAACAGGTTCAGCTTCTTGTACCGGCGAAACTTGAACTTTTTCTCCGTTTTGCCGGACAGCATGTTATCCAGTTCATATTCCTCATCCGGTTCCTGACTGAAAATCTTATACAGCGCGGGCTTTTTTCCGTCGAGATCCACCAGCGCGACCCGGTTGCCCTTGATGGCAAGAGAAACGGCGATATTGGAGGCAATCGTTGATTTCCCCTCGTTTTCAGCGGCGCTGGTTACAATATACACCTGGTCGCCGTTGGTCCGCTTCATATATTCCAGTTTGGAAACGATCTTGTTGAAATTCTCGGTAAAACGCAGACTGGTAAAGGCGCTCTCCGTCAGCAGCAATCCCCTTTTTCTTTTGTGAAATACGTCCCGGATCGTGAAGGGCTTTCGCTCATGGGGGATCACCCCCAGCAGCTTGGCGTCGATCTGCTGGGCAAAGCCTTTCTCACTCTTGACGCTGTCCCGCAGCACGGACATGCCGACGATCACCAGAATGGCTATCGCCATGGAGAGGCCGGCCACCTTGACAATGCTGGAGGAGGTCATCCGGTTGGCAGGCCCTTTCGGCACGCTGGCCGGCTTCAGCACGCTGACCACGCCGTTGCTGTAGAGATTATCGGTGATCTGCGGATAGACGATCAGGATGGCGCGCAGCTCCCGGTAAGCAGTTTCAGGATCGCTTGCCGTTACGGACAGCTCCATGATGTTGGTGCCCTCATTGACTCTTGCGCTGATTCTGCCGCTGAAAGCATCCCACCCAAGGTACTCGCAGACCTTTTTCTGCATGGGCTGCTGAATGAATACCTCCGCATAGACGTTCGCGATTTCACTGGACTGGCTCAGCGAAGCCACGGCGTTGGATTTTCCTTCGGCACTGTTGACGATCACAGTGGCGGCGCTGGTGTAATAGGGCTTATAGACCACGTGGTTGACGATGTAAGAACCGAGCACCCCGATTACAGCAGCACACACCACCACCCACACGTTGCGAAGCAGATCGCGGACGATACTGTGCCACTCTATCACAAAGTTTCTTTCGCTCATTTCGATTCCCCGTCATTCCACGACGACCAACAGCCGCGTGTGCCCCACCTGGCCTGTCTGGTCCGTTCCGTAGTAATCCACCGTGTAAACGCCCTCTTTCCGGGCGGTAAAATCCGTTTCGATATGGATAGCCAGCTCAGCGTCGATACCGGTATGATCCGTCGTGCTGTCAATATACTGATTCCAATCGGGCGCCTGCCCTTTCTTCAGATAGATCAGATACTCCTTCAGTTCAATGTGAGGCGCGTTGGTGGGCAGACGATCCACCCGCATGGGCAGCGCAATCTCCGAAGAATCCCCCTTGGCGTTTTTCACCGTTGCCTGCACGGTGAAGTCGCCTGTCTGGCCGGCTTCATAGTCCGGCGAATAGATGATGACGTTCTGTGAAATATCGCCGTCGAGGCAATCCACGGCGCCGACGATTCCGACGATGTTCAGTTTTCCGTATACGGAAAACAGCAGGGGCGCGTTCAGCGTGAACTTGGGCGGCGTGTAATCGGTATACCGGATCTGCCGCTGGGCCGTGACGACGTGGTTATCCGAGTCGCAGACCGCATAGGTCACTTTACAGCAGCCCGGCTTTGTAAACGTCCCGATAGATTCCACCAGCAGCCGTTCCGTCAGGTCGCCGTCTTTTTCATCGAAGGCCGTTACGCCGCGCAGCAGATCCGCGTCCGTTGCGGTCGCTTTGACGTTGAGCGTTTCCGATGAGATGGCGATTTTCGGAATAGTCGTATCTGAAAAGAACCGCTCCTGCACATACACAACGCCGAACACCGCCACCGTGACCACGGTGAGGATTGCGACTATGATGCGCAGCAATTTCATCATCATAAGAGTTTTTCTCCTTAGTAAGCGACGGTATCCCGGTTGCACAGGATCCGCCGCGGGTTTTCCTCCAGCAGCAGATCCGCATAATCATAGGAATACTCTTCGCAGATCAGTTCATGGGTATGCAGCATATTGGGCGTGCGCACATAGGGGGAATGGGCGTCGCTGGCCACCGCGTCCGCCAGGCGCAGCTCCATCAGCC
>CAMVNL010000146.1 GCA_947168785.1 uncultured Clostridia bacterium
GGGCCTTCCGCGCCGACGGTCCCGGTGGGGACAAAGCCCGCGCGGGAGAGCACTCTCTGCGAAGCGGCGTTGTCCGGTTCGGTCTCCGCCTCCACCCGGGTCACGCCCGGCTGCGCCAGCGCCCAGGCGCAGACCGCTTTCACGGCCTCCGTCATATAGCCCTTGCCGCAGCAGCCGCCGCGCAGGCCGTAGCCGATCTCGACCGCGCCGTCGGGGCCTTTTCCTTTGAAGGAGAGGTCGCCGACGGCCGTCCCGGGCATATCCTTGCGCTCTATGAACCACACCGCGTACCAGACCCGGTCCGCCGGGTGGTCGAGGCAGCCCCGCAGCATTTCTCCGTAGGCCTGCTTCAATTCCTCGTCTGCTTCTCCGTCGATCAGCCGCCGCATGGCGTCGTCCCCGATGGGGTACAGCCTCAGCCGCTCGGTTTCAACGGCAATGCCGTCAGTCGTCATAACGATGGTCCCTTCTTTGCGCATCAAGCGGCGAAAAATCCGCGGAAAAACTCAAAAACCTGCCGCAGGAACCGGGCGATGCGCTGCCAGAGGTGCGAACCGCTGCGCTCATAGCCGTGCAGCGTCACGTCGTTGTCGCCGGGGGCCTTGTCCACGAAGATGCCCGTCAGGATCTTATCCAGGGCGGAACGGGTGAAAATATTGTTGATCCCCTTCAGCCCCAGGAGCGATGCGACCTTGCTGCTGAGGACCGCTTTGACGGCGGGGCTTTCGTTGGCGAGCTTTGTCGCAAACAGGGCGTAAGCCGCGTCAAGGAAGAGCTTGCCCTCTTTGCTGTTGCCGCCGCAGTCCTCGTCGCCCCGCACGAAGGCGGCAAAGAAGGCGGTGATCAGGTCGCCAACGGTCTCATAATCGCTGGCGGGCAGGGTATAGCCCAGCGCCTTCGCCATGCTTTCCACGGTATCCCCCTCGCCGTAGAGGGGCACCAGCACCTCCGGCAGGATCTTTTTGACCGCCTTGGCGGCCAGGGAGTCCGCCTCCAGCCCCAGCGTGTCGATCAGCTTTTCCGCGCTGACGAAGTTTTTCACGTAGTCCTCGATCAGCGAATCCCCGAGGCAGCCGTAGCCGTAACCGGCGGGGTCGTTCGCGATCATCTCTTTCTGCTCGTCGCTGTAGCCGGGCACGATGTTGGCAACGTCAAGGGATTCAATGGCGCGGCTTTCGATTTTTACGGCCCGGTCGGTGAAGGTCACGGCCCGGTAGGTGAGGGGATAGCAGGCCAGCGACGCGGTGGTCACGTCGTAGACGGTATTCACGCCCTCATATTTGGCGATATCGCTTACGTGCAGGTGACCGGTGAAAGTGACGCGGATGTTCCACTCGTCAAATTTCCGGCAGATCTCCTGATAGTTGTCGAGAATATAGAAATCGTCGATCTTCTGTCCATGATGTGGTGGTGCATCATGGCGACGATCTTTTTGCCGTCCTTTTTTGCGGCGTTGACCTGCGTTTCGATCCATGCCAGCAGTTCGTCGGAGATGGCGCCTCCGCCGTGGCCGTTCCACTTGTTGGAGTTGACGGCCAGCAGCCGGTAACCGTTTTTCAGGTCTGCGGTGTAGGAGGAAGTGGCTTCGTCAATGGCCAGCGCCTCGTCGTAGCCGAACTGGCGGTAGGTCTCACGGAACTGTACGTGGTCGGAGGCGTATTCCGGTACGTTGTCCATCATGTCCACGTCGTGGTTGCCGTCGATGACGTAGACCTGCTTGCCCGACTCGGCTTCAAAATCCGCCAGCATACCGGCAAAGATGCGGGAATCCTCGGGGCTGCCGCTGTCGGTCAGGTCACCGGAAATGAACACGTAGTCCGCGTCGGAGGCGGCGGCATCTTCAAAAAACCGGTCTACGATCAGGGGGGTGAGGGAGGTCATCTGGCCAAGGGAATCCCGGGGACGGAAGAACCCGTCGGAGCTGACGCTGCCCACGTTCCGCCAGTGGATATCGGAGGTGACGAGCACCTTCATGGGCGCTTCTTCCGCTGCCGCGCAGAGAGAGAACGTCCCGAAGACGATGCAGAGGGTCAGAAGGATGCTGATGGCTTTTTTCATGGCTTTCTTCTCCTTTTTTTTCTCTCGCTTATTCCGCGATAATCTCCAGCCCCGGGCGGTGTTCCCGCAGCCAGGGCAGGATCTCGTTTTCATATTTACGGATGACGGAGATCACGATGCCCGTCTGCTGGGATGTCACGAAGTAAACGCCCTCTTTCAGAATGCGGACGAAGACGATCCCGTCCCAGCTGACGCGCAGCTCCTGGGTGTTCTCCTTGTTAAGGGTGACGCCGTACTCGTCAAGCGTCAATGTGGACGTGCGGGGATCCGCCAGCATGGTTTTCTTAAGTTTGTTCAGCCGGAAGACGTAGGCGCCCAGCAGCACTATGAGGAAAATCATGGTGACCAGTGCGATTTTTTCCCCCGTACCCGCGTCGAACAGGCAGATGGAGACCACGTCCAGCAGGAGGATCATGGCGCAGATAATCAGCAGGACGGTATATTCCTTGAAATAGTTTTTGATTTTGCGGCGCGGTTTTTTCAGAAGATACCTGTACTGCGAGATCACGTTGATGACTTCCCTGTAAAACCGGTCGCTGCCTTTTTCCTTGATTTCAATGGTCATGGCGTTGCTCCCTTTTTGATCTTTAAGTTTTTTTTCGTAAAAATGAAAGTTTTCGGTCAAGCCTTTTTTATCCGTCAAAACGGATCGTCTGTTGTACTGCGTCCACCACGGCGTTCACGCCGAATGGGATGATGCACCGGGGCGTCGCGTGACCGATATTCAGGTTGCAGACGATGGGAAGGTCCGGGGTGCCGATGATTTCTTTCAGCGCCGTTTTATATTCCGCCGCATAGGTTTCATCCATGGGCTTGCCAACCAGCACGCCTGAGACGGCGTTGAACACGCCCGCCTTCTTCAGGAACCCCAGCGCCCGGCGGTACTTTTCGGGGGAGGGCTTTTCCTCGCTGGATTCCAGCAACAGGATGCGTCCTTTCCAGTCCTCCGCCGACGGGAACAGCCCGTACCGCTTGCACAGTTCCGGCATGTCCGCGTAACGGCAGCCGTCGAACATATCATAGATGGAATCGATGCACCCGCCGAGGATCTTTCCGCTGAACACGGCCGGTCCCTGCAGCAGTTCCAATCCGCGGTCCGGGTGGGAAACCGGCGGCACGCCCACCTGATCCGGGGCGAACCGCGTCCGCTCCTCATACCACACGTCGCTGGGCGTGACCTGGCGGATGGTCCCGGTGGTGATAAGCTCCTCAAAATACCGGCGGGTGTAGGGCAGCATCTCCCCGCTCAGCTCGCACAGGTCCGATAGGAACGCCTGCCCGTAGAATGTGCGCAGCCCCACCTTATGGAGCATCAGATGGTTGATTGTCGTGTCGGAAAAACCGAGGAACACCTTGTCCGTGACCGCTTCTGCCAGTTCGTTGTGGTCAAACAGATAGGGCAGCAGCCGGTAGGTATCGTCCCCGCCGATGGCGCAGAGGATCATGTCGGTTTTCGGGTCGCGGAACGCTTCCAGCAGATCCTGCGCCCGCTTTTCCGGGTGTTCTTTGACGTAATCAAGCCCTTTGAGGGCGTGGGGCATGAACCGCACGTTCAGCCCGTATTCCTTCAGCCTCCGCAGTCCGATCTCCACCTCGAACCCGACGGATTCTTCGCCGAGAATCCCGCTGGACAGGCTGACGATGGACACATTCTTTATCATTATCTATCCTTCTCTTATCCCATTTCAAAATGGTGACGTGCCTGAAAGATTTTTTTTCAGGCATGAAACGAAGCTGCGTATCAAGCGCTGTTTATGTCCTTATTCCTGCAGCATCTTCAGGTAGGCGTCCAGCCTTGCGTTGATATAACCGGCGAACAGGTTCTCCATCGCGGAAAGGTCGTGCTTGACGTGATAGGCGTCGAAGGCGTTGTAATACGCGATCCTGTCCGTAAACTTGATATCGATGGGTGGGAGGCCCGCTTTCATCAGTTCCAGATTCACGATCAGTCTGCCTGTCCGCCCGTTGCCGTCGATAAAGGGATGGATGCCCTCAAACTCGAGATGAAAACGCGCCAGCTTCGTCACGATGTGATCCTCGCTTGCGGAGTAGTCGAGCAGAAGCCGTTCCATCTTCGGCTCGATGAGATACGGCTGTACGGGTTCGTGATAAGCGCCCATAATGCGGACGGGAACTCTTCTGTAAACGCCCCGGTCGTCCTTTTTATCGGCAAGGACAAGATAATGGATCTGCTTGATGACGCTTTCCGTCAGCGGCGCGTTTTCTTTTACAAGCTCCCTGACATAATTGAACGCTTCCTTGTGACCGACAGCCTCCAGATGATCCTTCAGCGGCTTTTGATCGATCGTCAGTCCCCGGAGAACCAGGTCGGTCTCCCGGAGCGTCAGTGTGTTGCCCTCGATGGCGTTGGAGTTGTAAGTGTATTCGACAGTAAATTCTTCGTTCAGTCGTTCCAGTTCGCCTTCGGTCAAAGGTCTTCTGCTGTTCAGCTCCGCTTTCTTGCGGTCGATTTGGGAGAGGATGCTTTCCTTCGATTTGAACCTTCCGTCGGCGGGCTTTCTTGCGTCGATCGGAATCTTCCAGCCGCGGCCTTCCCGGTATGCGCCGGAAATTTTGCCCTCGACGCAAAGCACCCGGATTCTTCTGTCTGAAACGCCCCATTTTTCGGCGGCCTCTTTGACTGTCATATACATAAGCCATTCCCTCCAATCGGATATTATATTATACCGCAGTATCGGAACAATAGCAAGGCTTTCGGAATAATAAATGATCCATTAGCGGAATAATACAAGGCTGTTGTCGGAACAGCTGCCCCTTGAACTAACTCGCTGCCCTGCCGCCGGATGATTTGCCTTGTTGTTTTACATTCCTGCATTTTCGGTGGGAAGGATTGATGTTTTGACCCCATCGTCAGGATCATGCCTGAAAAGCCTATTCCGTCGAATTCATCATTCTTCACTCGCTTTGCATAGGATGAAATACCGGCGTCCCATTTTCAAGCTCAATCGAGCCGACACATGATCTGATAGCATAAGAGAGATCAACAAGACTGTTGCCGCTTTGAATCTCCGCCGAATATATAACGTAGGAGATGGTTTTTTCTTCTGGGTTGCCCGTATCTGAGGACGGTGATTGCATTGCTACAAACCAATCATTTCCCGGATCTGAGTTGTTAAACTCCATTGATGAGCAGATGACCGTCGATCGTTTTGTTTTTACGTTAAAAACGGATATTTCGGAACGATGTATACCCGATCCCCATGAAGAAGCAATCAGCAAATCCATTGTTCCATCCGCATCATAATCCCAGGGGACGGCATTGAAAAAACCATATCCACCGAAAGAAGTGCAGATTTCAAAGACTTCACCATCTATCAATGCAAGCGATACACATGAATCGCTGAACTTGAATATTTTGATATCTGTACTCATTGACACGGCGCTTGGCGTAACATTATAACAATGTTCTTCATCAAAGTCATAGCCGGAGAGCAGTTCTTCGCCTTTAACAGACCCTAAAATGGACATAAACTCCGTGACATATTCCTTGGAATGCTCTGTATGCATTCTCTCCTGCATATTTATCCCGGATAGTTCAGACTCCGAATCCTTTATTACCGTTTCATTGCCGACAGACGAGCATGACGTAAAGACCATGCAAAGGAAAAATATAAAAAAGAATGTAGCATAAATTCTTTTCACTTCATCAGTTCCTTTCGCTTTTTGTCATCAATACGACCGTCTCCACATGCCTTGGGACAATAGCGTGAATAAAAACGCCGTTATCTACTCTGCCCACACAACCCTCGGCGTCAGGAATATGCCGTTAACCAAACAAGATTGTGCCATCAAGTTAGCAAATCCATTCGAACTCAACACAATCAATATCTGCATCCAGAATGATGTAACCATTTGAGAACAGCTTTGTGATTATGGAGCAGTAACCCACATTATGGTACAAATATTCAAATTTGAATTTACCTTCGGGTAATTCAGTAAGGAAGCTGTTCTTAATTCGCTTATAGTGGCCGTCTATTGAGAACAATTTTGAAAGCAGCCTCATCGGCTTTACCCATTTATAAATAGAGAAATCATCTTTATCATAAGCAAAATGATACCTGACTATCAGCGATTTCGCCTCCGGCTTATAGTATTGAATTGAATCATGATATGATATGTCGTCTTCAAAAATAAACTCTATACACTGATCTTTCAGCTGGATCTTCTTAATGACGCAATCATGCGGAACAGGTATTGTAGGCAGCGATTCTCCATTCAGGAAGTATTTTTCTATCATGTATTCTCCTCGATTAAAGCTATTCTAAATAACATCTATCCTGTAGTCACGACCCGGCTCGAGACATCAATACGACTGATTCAACAGAATTAAGCAGACGAAACATGTCAACAGTATAGAAAACATCATAGTTGT
>CAMVNL010000147.1 GCA_947168785.1 uncultured Clostridia bacterium
ATTAAAGGCAATACGGGCATTTCATTGCTGTTTACCGTCTTTCTTAAAGTTCGTTTTTATCTTACCATATCTTTTCCAATTATTCAATAAGTAAATCCTGAACTTTTTGGAAAGAATCCGTGATTTCCCGCTCGTCCTCGTAGGAATGCTGATAGACCTCGATGATATAGGCGCCCTCGTAGCCGATCCCCCGCATCGTCTCAAAAAATTCCGGAAAATCAAATTTGCCGGAGAGGGGAGGCACGCAGTCCTTGTCAGCCCGGTAATCACTGATGTGTACGTGGCGGATGCAGTCTCCCACCGCGTCGATCACGTCGTAGGGGGAGAGCAGCGCCCTTCTGGCCTGCTTCACGTCCAGCACCACGCCGAAATCCTTTCCGATGGCATCCTTCATCATTTTGAGATAAGCCGCGCTTTCCGATCGGTAATGCACCACGTTCTCCTGACAGACCTGCACGCCGTAGGGCTTGCCTGCCTCCATCAGCTTCCAAAATCGCTCGCAGTAGGCTTCATCCGGCAGCGTCCCGGGGATCTTTGCCCCGTGCATCACGAAAATATGCGCGCCGAGGGCCTGGCATACCTCGAAGAACCGCTCATACAGCGGCATAATTTCATAAAAACGCCGTTCATAGTTGCTGAACAGGTAAAAATCCTCCGCAAAGGACATGAAGGGATGCACCGAGACCACGTCCACGCCGTATTCCTTCTGTTTTGCCGCCAGCTCACGGACGAAGGTCGGTTCCAGTTCTCCCGGGGAGTTGAAGAATATCTCGGCGCACTTGGCGCCGGTGCGGCAGAGCTTGTCAAAGGACTGCTCCGTCACCAGCGGATAATAGCAGGCGGAGGAAATGCCGAGCTTGTTCATACCGGGCTCCTTTCAACTGGCAATATTTACAGCTTGCGTTTTGGCGCGTTTGCGTATAAAATCAGAAACGGTGATGCAAATGCTGCTGCGTAAAATCAACGAGTGCTGCGGTGCGATGGACCGCGTTTCAACGATCATCCTGCGGGCGGGCCTGGCGCTGGTCAGCCTGCTGTATCTGGCGGCGATCGTCCTGCTGCTTTCGCCGGAACGCTTCTTTCCGGATTACGATACCGCCCTTTGCAGCGTCTCTTTGCTGCTGGAGAGCGCCAAAGAGGTCAGCGGCGCGGCCATCGTGCCGGTGTTGCTGTATGAAACGCTGGGCAGGCTGATCCTCCGTGAAAAAAGGTAATTCAGGTTCAAAAAAAGCCTCTTTTGTCATGGGACAAAAGAGACTTTTTCTGGTGATCCAGCGGAGATTCGAACTCCGGACACCCTGCTTAAAAGGCAGGTGCTCTGCCGACTGAGCTACTGGATCAAAGGCTGTTCATAAACGCCAGCAGGAAAGTGGTCAACAGCGCAAGAATGAAGAACACAACCGCGATGATCTTCGTGATCTTCGCCAGCTTCGCGTCGATCGTTCTGCTTTTGTTTTTGCCGAAAAACGTATCGGACCCACCAGCGATAGCACCGGACAAACCTGCCTGACGACTCTGCTGCATCAATACAACGATCACGATGATGACCGAGGTAAGAATCAGCAGAATACCGATAAGGATTTCATACCATGCCATTTTGTTACGTCCTTTCCGTAATGATCGGCAACCATTTCCTGATTGCTAAGGTATATTACCACATCGTCCCGTAAAAATCAAGTCTTTTTTTCGGAAAATTTAATTTTTTTGCGTATCACGCGCGCTTTTCCCTTCTGCCGGTGTTGCAAACGGCCGGTCTCTGTGATATACTTTCTGAAAATGAAAAAGACAGCTTCAGAGAAGGAAATCACGGTTATGAGAGAATTTCAGCGCGTTACGGTGAATAAGAAGGCGGAGCAGAGTCTTCGCGGCGGCCACCCCTGGGTCTACGCGCAGGAGGCGACGGAGATCCCGAAGGCCTCCGACGGCGATATCGTGGACGTGTATTCCGCCAAGGGGCGGTTCCTCGGCGCGGGTTTTTTCAACCGGCAGTCGAAGATCCTCGTCCGGGTGCTGTCGACCAACGCCAACGACCGGTTTGACGAGGCCTTCTGGCGGCGGCGCGTCCGCTATGCGGTGGATTATCGCAAAACGGTGCTGCGGGGGGACCTTTCCGCCTGCCGCCTGATTTTCGGCGACGCGGACGGCTTCCCGGGGTTCGTGGCGGATAAATTTGAGGACGTGCTCTCCGTGCAGATCATGTGCTGCGGCGTCGAGCGCATCAAGGACCTGCTGTTCGCCGCCCTGACGGAAACGCTGGCGGAGGAGGGCTTTGCCGTCTCCACCGTCTTTGAGCGCAACGACGTGAAGACCCGCGCCAAGGAGGGGCTGCCCCTTTACAAAGCGGAATACGTCTTTCCCGGCAAAGAGCCTTCCGGCAAAACGGACGTCGTCATCACGGAAAACGGGATCCGTTACCACGTGGATTTCATCAACGGGCAGAAAACCGGCTTTTTCCTCGATCAGAAGGAGAACCGCCGGGCGGCCGCTTCCCTCGCAGCCGGCAAGACGGTGCTGGATTGCTTCACCCATACCGGTTCCTTCGCCATGAACTGCGCGAAAGCCGGGGCAAAGCGCGTCACCGCCGTGGATATCTCCGAGGAGGCCATCGCCATGACCCGCCGCAACGCGGAACTGAACGGCCTTGAAAACCTCGATTTCGTCTGCGCGGACGTGTTCGATTATCTGGATTCGCTGGGCCGGGAAGGGAAGTCCCCATACGATTATATCATCCTCGACCCGCCCGCCTTTACGAAAAGCCGCAGCACGGTGGCCGCGGCTTTTCAGGGCTATAAAAAGATCAATCTGGCCGCCATGCGGCTGCTGCCCCGGGGCGGGTATCTTGCCACCTGCTCCTGCTCCCACTTCATGACGGACGAGCTGTTCCGTCAGATGCTGCACGAAGCGGCCATGGAAGCCAAGGTGCAGCTCCGCGTCATCGAATACCGCCAGCAGGCCCCCGACCACCCCGTCCTCCTCGGCGTGCCGGAGACGGAGTATCTCAAGTTCTATCTGCTGCAGGTGGTATAAGTCAGGGCGGAGAGCGGAGTTCGGAGAGCGGAGATAATGATGCGAATGCAGGGCTGGGCGTCAGTCGACGAGGAAGAAGAAGGCCCGTCAATCCAGAAGCTCGTCTGTCTCCCTTCCATGATACTTCTTTGCCATGACCTCGTCGTCGTCGGCGTAGGTCCGGATGCGGTTCTCATGGCACCATTGTTTTGCTAAGGGATCGGCAAAGGATTTGAGATGCCTGCTCCAATCGTCCACCATGGGTGTTTGCCCCCGGATCACGTGATGATCGATAAAAATATTGAACGCCACGGAAAAGCCTTCTGCGTCGTCCTGCTGAACGGAAACGTTTCGGGGCGACGCTTTTTTCGCATAGGCGAAGATATTCTGTTTGCTCAGGTTGTTGTCCAGCAAATACTGTCCCAGCGCCTCTTCCACGTCAAAGAAGGGAAGCGGAATAATATCGCCGGAAAGATCCTCTTCAAGCGCCCGGATTTTCTCCTCGTCACAGGTGCTGAGAAACACATAGCGGCTGCGGTCAAAGAATCTTCTGTACGGATATTTTTCATAACGGCATTCCGATTCATCAATGATATGGTTCCGGACGATCCAGAACCCGATGCGTAATGGTTGCATCATTAAGCCCCCATTTATGAATGTCTATTTGTTTTCCGCTGTTGTGTGATGATTTGCACTGCGGGGAGTTTTTTACTTTCCGCTTTGAAACGGCGTAAGGCGCCGTGCTACGTCATCTCCGCTCTCCGCATTCTGCTCTCCGCTCTACATTGTCATCTGTTCTCCCTGATCCTCCGCGCTTAAGATCGCGCCGGCGGCGGGGAGATTTTTTGACTGGTAACGGCTGGGCTTGACGAAGCGTCCCTCTTCATATTCCTGTACCGCCGTCACCTTGTGGCCCTTCTTTACGGTCATTACCTGTACTCCCTGGGTGTCCTTTGTCGTTTTGGACAGGATCGCGCCGGAGTTGAACAGCAGATACCTCCCGTTGGTGGTGGAAAGCACATAGTCCCGGTCCTCCGTCACGTAGCGGAAGGCCACGGGGGCGGACTTGCCGGAATAGGCGTTCAGCAGCTTTTTCCGGTTGGTCTTGGTCTCAAAGGCGCTCATATCCACTTTCGCCACCTTGCCGTTCTCGAAGAACACCAGCAGATAGCCGGCGTATTTCGTCAGCGGGATGCACGCCAGCAGGTTTTCGTCCTCATCCATCCCCAGCTTCGATTTGACGAAGTCGCCCAAGACGCTCGCCTTGCACTCGTCAAAGTCGCTGACGCGGGACTTATAGACCTGCTGCTTGTCGGTGAAAAACAACAGCTCCGTGTTGTTGGTGGATTCCATGGCCAGAACGATCTCGTCCCCTTCTTTGAGCTTATGGGTATTGCCCATCCGCCAGGACTGGGGCGTGATCTTCTTGAAATAGCCCTCTTTGGTGCAGAAGATCATCACGTTGTAATCCGGGGTGGCCTCTTCCGCCTCGTCCTCTTCGATCTCGTCGTCGTAGACGATCTGCGTCTTGCGGTCCCTGCCGTATTTCTCGCTGACCTTCTGCAGCTCCTTGATAATGACCTTGCTGATCTTGTTCTTGTGGGCCAGCAGGTCCTCCATCTCCGCGATGGATTTTTCCAGATTTTCGATGTCGTCCAGTCGTTTCAGGATATATTCCCGGTTCAGGTGGCGCAGCTTGATCTCCGCCACGTACTCCGCCTGGGTCTCGTCGATGCCGAAGCCGATCATCAGGTTCGGCACCACGTCCGCTTCCTCCTCGGTCTCCCGGACGATCTTGATGGCCTTGTCGATGTCCAGCAGGATCTTTTCAAGGCCTTTGAGCAGATGCAGCTTGTCCTTGGCCTTGCCCAGCTCAAAGTAGGTGCGGCGCTTGACGCACTCCTGCCGGTAGGCGATCCACTCGTTCAGCAGGTCCTTCACCCCCAGCGTCATGGGGGTGCCGCCGATCAGCACGTTGAAGTTGCAGGGGAAGGGATCCTCCAGCGGGGTTTTCTTGTAAAGGGTGCGGATCACCTTCTCCGGGTCCGCGCCGCGCTTCAGGTCGATGGTGACCTTCAGGCCGCTCTTGTCGGTCTCGTCGCGGATATCGCTGACCTCCCGCAGCTTGTTGGCCTTCACCAGCTCGATCACCTTGTCGATGATGGCTTCGCAGGTGGTGGTGGGCGGGATTTCGGTGATGTCGATACAGTTGTTGGATTTGTCGTAGGCGCACGTTCCCCGCACGCGGATGGAGCCCCGGCCGGTGGCGTAGACCTCCCGCATCTTGTCGATCTCAAAGATCACGGAACCGCCGCCGCTGAACTCCGGCCCCTTCATGGTGACAAGGCACTCATGGTCGGGGTTCTTGATCAGCTCGATGGTTGTCGCGCACACCTCCCGCAGGTTAAAAGAGCAGATATTGGTGGCCATGCCCACGGCGATGCCGGAGTTGGCGTTGACCAGAACGCTCGGGAAGGTGACCGGGAAGAGGGTCGGCTCCGGCATGGTGTTGTCGTAGTTCGGCACGAAGTCCACCGCGTCCTTGTCGATGTCGGCGAACAACTCGGCGCAGATGGGGTCCAGCTTCGCCTCCGTATAACGGGAGGCGGCGAACTGCATATTCTTGGAATAGGCCTTGCCGAAGTTGCCCTTGCTGTCGATATACGGGTGCAGCAGGGCTTCGTTTCCCTTTGTCAGACGCACCATGGTCTCGTAGATAGCCATGTCGCCGTGGGGGTTCAGCTTCATGGTGGCGCCAACGATATTGGCGGATTTCGACCGCCCGCCCGTCAGCAGACCCATCTTATACATGGTATAGAGCAGCTTGCGGTGGCTGGGCTTGAAGCCGTCGATCTCCGGGATGGCGCGGCTCATGATCACGCTCATGGCGTAGGGCATATAGTTGGTCTCCAGCGTGTGGGTGATGAACTGCTCCTCCACCTCGCCCGCGCCTAAGATATGGGCGTTCTGGTCCATCGGCGTGCCGGTATTCTTTTTTTCTTCGTCTTTTTTCTTTCTTGCCATGGTTCTTTCTCCCTCAGCTCAGGTCCGCCATATCGATATACATATGGCCGTTGGTGGCGATGTGGTCCTTGCGCCCCTGCAGGTTGTCGCCCAGCAGCAGGTCGAATTTGTCGGCCACGGCCACGGGGTCGTAGTCCGGCTCGATCTTGATGAGCCGCCTGGTCTGGGGGTTCATGGTGGTCAGCCACATCATGTCGGCGTCGTTTTCGCCGAGGCCCTTTGACCGCTGGATGGTGTATTTCGCGCTGCCGATCTCCTCCAGCGCGGCGGCCTTTTCCTTTTCGGTATAGGCAAACCAGGTCTGCTTGCCGCTGGTGATCTCATACAGCGGCGATTCCGCGATGAACACCTTGCCCGCCTTGATGATGGAGGGCATCAGCGTGTAGATCATGG
>CAMVNL010000148.1 GCA_947168785.1 uncultured Clostridia bacterium
GCGCCTGCTCCGGCGGCACGTGACGACGGACGATATCGCACTTGTCGTGGATCAGGTCGTAAGCGTCCGGAACCCGCAGGTCAGGATCTTTGTATTTTTTGCGCTGTTCCAGCAGTAGCCCCGGCCCATGAACGCCGGCGTAGAAGGGCTTGCCGTGGTTTGACCAGTAGTCGATGAAGAACTGCTTGTCCTTCTCGTATTTTTTTGTGTTTTGCAGATAAGCGAGATCCTTTTGGATCGCGTCTTCATAGCGTGCAAGGGGAGCGGGCAGCTCCTTGCCGTTTTTCAGCGCGTCGTAAACGGCGAAAAGGTCCGCGTAAAACACGCCGATGCCGAGGGCGTCCATGATGATATGGCTCACGTTGAAATAGATGCCGCTGTGGCCTTGGCAGTTGGTGAACAGCGTCATGCGGTAGGTCTCTCCCCGCAGAAACTTTACCGACCGCTGCGCGTCGTCGTTGAGGTAGGCTTCTTCCTCTTCTTTTGAGGAAAAGGCGACGCCGGGGCTCTCTTTTTCCGGGACAGAGGGAAGAAAATACTGCTTGATGGAATCCCCGGTCCGTTTGAACCGCAGGCGCAGGCAGTCGTTCCGTTCTACCTCGATCGCCATGGCGCGTTTCATGATCGCCTCATCCAGCTTCGCATCCACGGTGATGGAGGTGGGGATCTGCATCACGTTTTTGTGAAGGCTGAATTTGAACATATAATACATGGAATTCTGCGAAGGGATCAGATCGTAATAGATCTGCTCTTTTGTTTTTGCCATTTGTGTTGACTCTCCGTTTCCACTGATTCACGATAAATCAATTCATTATATCATTTTCGGCGTTATTAGTCAATCGTTTGTCGGGAATTCGTTCAGAAACCGAAGCTGATCAAAAACCGGACGGCCTCTGCGGACCGTCCGGTTTGCGTGTCAGGTGGTTATCTGCCGCAGCAGCATGGGGGATCAAAGCCCTGATCGTTTTCCTCCTGTGCGTCGCTCTCTGCCGGTGGGAAGAATTCAGAGACGGGGAAGCGGATCCTCCGGAAGGAATCGCAGGGTGTTTCCGCCTCATTGGTGCATTCTTTTCCGGGCATGCAGAAGTCGTAAGCGGGGATCAGCATCTGCACGTTGCGCTCCAGCTGTACGATGGAAAACAGCCCGATGGTGACCCGCACGGCCCTGTTCGTATCCAGGAAGTTGAGAGGACCGCCGAAGAACCGCACGATGGAGTTCGGCACCCCGTTCTGGGCGTCGTTGATATTGTTGCAGCAATCCTGGCAGCGGCAAAGCCTCGCGTCAAGGCAAAGGGGCTGCGCCACCTGTACCTTTGCAATGGGGTTGGTGGAAACCGGCGGCAGCTGGGCGTCCGTGTCGGGGGAATACTCCGAAGAAAAGACCTTTACGCTGCCCTCGCTTCCGTACAGGATCGCCTTTTTGGCAAATACGCACATGCCGGCCACGGTGGTGGGCGGCGCGGCGGGCGAGGTGTACGCGTCCAGATACACCGCAAAGAAGAAGGTGATATCCACCGAGTAATAGCCGCGGTTGAAGGGGATGGGGTCCACGTCGGTGAAGACGTTGATCACGTCGCAGCCCTTGCAGCGTATGCTGGAGGCCGCGTCGATCACGTTCTGCGCCGGATCCGTCAGATAGACCCGCAGGTCCGCCAGACAGTCCTTATCGGCGCAGGAATCGTAAACGCGGGCGGTATCCACGCAGATCGCCTCGTTGATCCGGCGGTTCTGCACGTTTTCCGCCTGATTGTTGTTAAGAATGTCAGCCATAATTACCTCCCGAAAGATAAAGATGATGAAAGTGAAAACTTCAATACATATTACGGAAGGTCGTTGATTGTGTGACTGAAATTGCCATAAAACATGAAAAGGGACTCCCCGGGCGTATCCGTCCGGAGAGTCCTGTTTACCTTTATATTAGTAAAAATCAATAAGCCATTACTCCGCTTCCAGCATACGCTGCTGCGCCAGCTTCTCATGCACGTCCGCCAGCTTCTTTTTGGAAAGATCATAGCCGAAGAAGAGGATCACGGCCATCAGCGCCAGCATGATGGCGGGAACGAGGGTGGAGATGTCGTAAAGCTTGCTGAGCACGTCCTCGCCCAGCGCAATGCCCTGCTTGGACAGCTCGCCGTCGTAATGGATATACGCCAGCAGCGCGTTGAGGCCGACGCCCGCCAGGGTCTGCCCCAGCTTGCGGGTGAAGGAGAACACCGCGTAGGCCATGCCTTCCTCACGCTTGCCGGTTTTCAGCTCGTGATAGTCGATGACGTCCATGACCAGCGCCCAGACCTCCAGCACCAGGAAGGTTTGTCCCAGGCCGGAGAAGAAGGTGAACGCCAGGAACACGTAGGGGTTCGCCGCCAGCGAGCTGCCCCGCAGGAAGAACAGGATGGCGACCGAAACGGAGGCAAAGGCCATGCCGAAGGCGCAAAGCTCTTTTTTGCCGAACTTGCGGATCAGCTTGTTCATGATGGGGATGAAGATCGCCATGGGCAGATAGGTACACACCGTGACGAAGGAGTAAAGCCCCGGCTTGCCGTAGTAATCCGTAAACAGATAGGTGTAGGTGGACTGATAATAGAACTGGAAGGCGATCAGCAGCATGGAGGCGACGCACAGCATGACGAAGGCCTTGTTCTTCATCAGCTCACGGATGGTGGCCGTGGCGTGATAGTTGGCGTTCTTGACGTGCTTCTGGGGCTTGATGCGTTCGGTGGTCATTTTATAATGGCCGTAATAGACAAGCACCGATACCGCCGCAAGCACGACAACGCACCAGAACAGCTTCTTTTCATCCAGCGCCTGAATGTTGGTGCCGTTGGCGTATTTGCCGGTGACGGTGTAGACGATCATGGGCAGCAGGATGGTGCCCGGCAGGCCGCCAACGCCAGCGCCGATGGAACGCCACATGGAGAGGGAAGACCGCTCGTACTCATTGTCCGTCACCACGGAGGCCAGCGAACCGTAGGGGATATTGACCGCCGTATACATCATACCGTAGAGGATATAGCTGATATAGGCAAATCTCAGGTATTGCGTGGGGCCGAGACCGGGGATCTTCAGGAACATCAGCACGGCGGAAGCCGCCAGCGGGATGGAGAACCAAAGGATCCAGGGGCGGAACTGGCCGCGGGGATTCGGCTTGCGGGACTGGATGAACGCGCCCCACAGCGGGTCGTTGATGGCGTCCCACAGCCGGGCGATGAGGATCAGCACGGCGATGCTGGAGGGTTTCAGGCCCAGGGAATCAGTGTAGAACTTGTTCTGGAACGCGCCGATCAGCGAAAACGTGAGCAGACCGCCCATGTCGCCCATGGCGTAACCGATGTAGTCCTTCGCCTTCAGCCTGAAGCCTTCGGCGGGTCCGGAATGCGCAGATTTGTTCATGTCTGAATCAGATTCCTTTCATCTTATTTGAGGAACAATGATACGCCGCTGATGACCATCAGCGCGTAGGTCAGCAGTAAAAATGCTTTCTTGCTCATTTTCGCCGCAATGCGGTTTCCTATCAGGATGGCGCCGAACAGTACGACAAGGCACACGGCGGTCAGCATCAGGATCTCCCCGTTGAAGCTGCCGGAAACAGCGTCTGTGACCATCAAAATGGTATTCAGAACGATCCATACGGCGGATAGCGTCGCACGGAAGGCGTCCGTCTCTTTCAGCTTTACGCTGGCGTAGCTGACGATGAGCGGACCGCCGCAGACGAACAGCCCGTGTACCACGCCGCCCGCGACTAAAAATGCGTAACCAAGCGCCTTGCTCTTCTCCGCAAAATCCTTTTTCAATATAAAAGAGGCGAAATTCAGCAGGGCGAAGAGGATCACAAGCACCCCGAGGATCTTGAAGAGGATATTGCCGTAATCCGCCAATTGATTTTTCAGAAAGGTCCCCAGCAGCATTCCCGGCAGCGTCACGCCGAGGATTGTCAGAAATTCCTTCCGGTCGATCGCCTTATAATTCTTGACGACGACGCCAACGGAGGCGGCGATCCCCATGATATTGAGAATGGGCCGCGCGACGTCGATGCCCACCAGCATGACGGAAAAGGGCATGGCAAGGACCGTCCCCGCAAAGCCGGTGACGCACTGGATGATATTACTGAAAAAAACGACTGCCAGAAAGCCGATATTCTGCCACGTCAAAACGCGAACACCTCAATGCCCAGCATTTTACCCAGCGCTTTGATGGAGTCGCTGATATCGCCCATGGCTACGGCGAAATGGGGCTCCCAGCCGTATTCCACGCCTCCCTTGATGAAGGCCTCCGCGTCGCTGCGGAGCTTCACCACCAACGAGGTGCCGAAATATTGCTGCGGGCGGTCCAGCGCTTCGCCGGCGGCGGTCAGCATACGGAAGCGGCCCTGTCCGTCTTTGCCGATGCGTAGGATCGTGACGGCAGGTTCCGCCTTGCAGCCGAATTCCAGTGTGGGGCCGATCTTGCGGTTGCAGTGGACACCAGCCGCCGCGCCGGTGTCCTCCCGGGCCAGGGAGCAGGCTGCGGTGCCGCAGTGCCAGAAGGTGACGGTATTTTCCTCCCGGTTCAGCGCCACCGGGTCGCCGAAATAGGCGGGCTTGCCGGTGAGGTTCGCCGCGGCGTACATAGAAAGCGCGCCGTAGGTGTCCGTCTCGCAGGCGGCGGGAACGCCCATGTCGTTCAGCATGGCCAGCACCGCGCAGACCGGGGTGCCGAAGGAGGTGAAGAAATCCGGCCAGCAGCGGGAGGCCAGCGCCCCGACGTTGTTGTCCCTGACGTATTCAGCGTAAGCTTTATAAAGCCGCGCGAAATCCCTCACGTTCTCCTCTTTGATCTTGTCCAATCCGCAGATGCAAGCTTTTGCCTTGTCAAGATAAGGAGCGCATTCATCGTCCGTAAAGGTCTTTGCCTTGTCGATCAGTTCTCTCGCTTCAATGGAATTGATATTGCAGCCGAAGGTCGCCATCAGCTCGCCGTCCAGCGCCCGGCCGAAGCCGAAGCCCTGGGGCGTGTGGCCGATCTGCAATACGTTCAGGCTTTTCAGGTCCTTTTTAAGTTTTGCGGCGGCGAATACGGCGGCAAGCTCGTTTCTTGTCGTTTCCGCTTCCGGGGAGCCGTACACGTAGCAGTAGGGTCTGCCGAAGGCCGTCAGCATATTGGCCGCGCTGAAGGCCCCTGTCAGGGCGTTCAGCTTCAATCTGCCCGTATCGGCGACAGGTTCCTCCGGCGTCCACAGCAGCACAGGGCAGTCAAGGGCGCGCAGCACCTCGGCGGTATAAGCACCGTTGGCGAAGGTCACGTTCTGAATGACGGCAAGGTCCGCCTGCTTGTCCGCCGTAAAGGCGGCGACCTTGTCGGCTCCCAGCAGCAGTCCGTCCGGCACGTCGATGTCAGGGCACAGCTCTTTCAGCAGGCAAGCAGAACGCCTGATCATGTCGGAAGCGGCCGTCTGGTCAAAGGTGGGTACCCCCACCGGGATATAGATCGTGCGGAACATCAGTTTTTCCTTTCCCTGACAATTTTATAGGTGGTACGAAAATCCATGGAGCCCATGTCGTGTTCCATGCCGTAATCGTACACGGCCTTTGCGTTAGCAGCGCCGGGCATGGGCAGGCCGACCTCTTCCGCCAGCTTCAGGCAGATGCCAAGGTCTTTATGCTCGTTGGCAAGGGAGAAGGCGGTGGTCCAGTTGTCCGCTTCCAGATTCTGCCACTGGCTGTCCAGATAGAAGTTCTGGGCGCCGCCGTAGGAGACTGCTTCTGCGAAGTCCTTGGGGGCGATGCCGAACTTGCCCGCCAGCGCCAACGTCTCGTTGACGCCGTTCTGGATCTGACCGACAAGGCAGTTGTGGCAGATCTTCATGGTGATGCCGCTGCCGTTTTCGCCCATGCGTTTTACGTTGCAGCCCATATACAGCAGTATGGGGCGGATGGTCTCATACAGGTCCTCGTCGCAGCCAACGAGTATGCCCAGGGTGCCGTTGATGGCGGCGGGCTTGGATTTCACCACGGGGCAGTCGGCGAACTGCGCGCCGGTGGCCTTGACCTTTTCGGCGGTGGCCATGGAGACGGAGGGGTCGATGGTGCTCATGTCGATGCCGATCTTGCCGGGGCCGAAGACGGGGAGGATCTCCTCATAAACAGCTGTCAGGTGCTCGGATTTTGGCACCATGGTGATGATCACGTCGCTCTTTTCCGCCAGCTCCTTCGAGCTTGCGCAGCCCACGCCGCCGAGGGCTGCCAGCTTGTCCGTCTTTTCTTTGACCACGTCGTACACGTAGACCGTGTCGTCGTGTTTTTTGATAATGTTTTCGCTCATGGATTCGCCCATGATGCCGAGTCCGATAAATCCGATTTTCATTGTATTTCCTTTCTGATGGTGAATTCTATAAATTGGCGATTTGTCGAGGTAACCCGGTAGCGCGCGCTGACGGCGCCGTCCCC
>CAMVNL010000149.1 GCA_947168785.1 uncultured Clostridia bacterium
GACCTGTCACGTCAACGCCGGGGATTACCTGTGCATCGTGGGGGAAAACGGCGCGGGTAAAAGCACGCTGATCAAGGCGCTGCTGGGGCTGAAAGCCCCCATGAGCGGCACGATCGCCACCGGCGACGGGCTGAAGCACAACGAGATCGGCTACCTGCCCCAGCAGACGCTGGTGCAGCGGGATTTCCCCGCCTCGGTGCGGGAGATCGTTCAGTCCGGCTGCCTGAACAAGATCGGAAAGAAACCCTTCTTCGGGAAGGAGGCCCGGCTGCTGGCGCAGGCGCAGATCGAGCGCATGGGCATCACGCACCTGGCGGGCCGCTGCTACCGGGAGCTTTCCGGCGGGCAGCAGCAGCGGGTGCTGCTGGCGCGGGCGCTGTGCGCCACGGGCAAAATGCTGCTGCTGGACGAGCCCGTGGCGGGGCTGGACCCCAAGGTGACCAAAGAGATGTATGAGCTGATCGGCCGCCTGAACAAAGAGGACGGCATCACGATCATCATGGTCTCGCACGATATCGCGGCGGCGGTGAAATACGCCACCCACATTCTGCACATCAGCCAGACGCCGCTGTTCTTCGGCAAAAAAGAGGACTATTTAAAGACCGAGATCGGCCGGGCGTTCACGGACGCGGCGGGAGGTGACGATACATGACGAACATCTTTGCGACGCTTTCACAATATTTCCAGTACCCCTTCGTCAAAAACGCCCTGATCGTGGGCGTGCTGATCGCCCTCTGCTCGTCGCTGCTGGGCGTGACGCTGGTGCTCAAACGCCTGTCCTTTATCGGCGACGGCCTTTCCCACGTGGCCTTCGGCGCCATGTCTGTGGCCGCCGTCACGGGGATCACCCAGCAGATGCTGCTGATTATGCCGGTCACGGTGGCGGCCGCCATCGCCCTGCTGATGGGGGGCAAAAACCGCAAGATCAAGGGCGACGCCAGCCTTGCCATGCTGTCAGTCGGCGCGCTGGGGCTGGGCTATCTGATCATGAACCGGTTTTCCACCTCCGGCAACATCTCGGCGGACGTTTGTACCACCCTCTTCGGCTCCACCTCCATCCTGACCCTGTCAAAATTCGACGTGTGGCTGTGCATCGTCATGTCGGTGATCGTCATCGCCGTGTTCGTGCTGCTGTATAACCGCATTTTCGCCGTCACCTTTGACGAGACCTTCACCACCGCCACGGGCGTCAAGGCCTCCGCCTACAACCTGATCATTGCGGTGGTCACGGCGGTGATCATCGTGCTGGCCATGAAGCTGGTGGGCAGCCTTTTGATCTCCGCGCTGGTGATCTTCCCCGCCCTTTCCGCCATGCGGGTATTCAAAAGCTTCAAATCCGTGGTGGTCTGCTCCGCCGTCGTCTCGGTGCTCTGCTCCGTGGTGGGCATTCTCGCCTCCATCGTCTGGTCAACGCCGGTGGGCTCCACCATCGTCGCCATCGACATCGTCGTGTTCCTCGTTTTCACCTTTATCGGGTTTCTGAAAGGCAACAACAGCCTTTCCATACAGACAAAAACCAATTCACGGGAAAGGAAAACCAATCAATGAAAAGGATTATTGCTATTCTGTCCGTTCTCACCCTCATTTTCGCGCTGGCCTCCTGCGGGGGCAAGCAGACAAACGCCACCGGCACCGACGCCCCCGGAAGCGACCTGCCCGGCGGCAGTACCGACTATGTGCCCACCACCGCCCCCACGGCCCAGGGCGCCGCGCTGGGCATTCAGCTTGACACCGGCATGAAGGAAAAGCTGGACCAGATGGAATACGCCGCCTACTGCGACCTGTTTTTCAACAAAAACAGCGGCGCGTATGAAAACAAGACCTTCACCAAGGACGGCGTGTTCGCCACGCTGGAGGACGCCTTCAACGGCAAGACCCGCTATTACGTGTGGGGCTACGCCGACAACACCAAGTGCTGCGACTATCAGTGGGAATTCGTCATGCCCGAGGGCGTGGAGATCCCCGCATCCGGCTCTTACGTCACCATGACCGGCACCCTGACCCAGAGCGAGGACGCGCTGGACGGCTATTGGTTTACGGACGCCACCCTGACGGTGGAGCAACCCTTTACCAGCGCCGGTTACGACTTTGATATGACCACCATCAGCCCAACCCTGACCCGCGTACAGGTCATCAATATGCAGAGCTTCCCGGAGCAGTTCAGCGGCAAGACCCTGCGCGTCTTCGGCAGAGCGCTTTCCATGAACTCGGTGCAGCACCCCTATTACGACGAAGCCTGGGCAATGGATTTCCGGTTTGACGGCGCGACGGATTTCGCCATCGGCGACGATATCCTGCTGGAAGGGACCTTTACCGCCGAAAACGGCGGCTGCTTCGTCGCCGCCGACGCCCTGACCAAGCTGGCGTAAACGGCGGAACGTGCCCCCGTGTGCTACGGAATCGGGATTGTCGGTTTCAATCGCAGCACGCTGCCTCAGCAGCGATGCAACGCCGTTCTGATTCATCGGCAAATGGCGCAGTCTAAAGGCATCCCCGTAGCGCGGCACCTCAGTGCCGCTGTTTGCTGAAGTTCCATTTCAGCGACCTGAAAATCAGAAAAACCATTCTGTTTAAAGTATAGTCTTATTTTTCAGTTCATAAAAAGTTGTTTTTGTCACAAGCGGCACTGAGGTGCCGCGCTACCGGAGATATATCCGCCCCGCTTTGTTCCTATCCAGTCGCACGAAACATCACGAAACAGTTACAGAAGGCTCCCTGAACGGTCTCGTTCAGGGAGCCTTGTTTTATCCGAATCAATATTCGCGTTTACCGGGGCAGCGCCGGGGTCCAGTGCTCCATGGCGAAGCGGTCCGTCAGCACGTAGGAGGCCACGGGCGTGCCGTCGGCGGGGTTCAGCGTTACGTCGGAGACGGTGAGCGATCCGTTGTAGGTGATGGCGTCACCGAGGCGGTAGGTGTTTTCATAATTGCCTTGATAGTCGTAGCGGTCGCAGATGGGTTCGATCACGTCGCCCATCTGCAGGAGGGTATCGGCCTTGGCCACGGTATCCGTCTCGCCCTCGGCGTAGACGAACCGCGCGCCGGAGACGGATGCGCCGTTCTCCGTAAAGCTGAGCAGCAGCTCCGCCCGGGTTCCGTTCAGCAGCACGGGCACGCGGCCGGTGGTGACGGTCCGGCCGTCCGCTTCCACCGTGTCGGTAAAGTAATAGGCCACGGGCTGGCCGTTCAGCGACACCCACATATTGTCGTATGCGCCGATCAGATCGCCGTTATCCGTCCAGCTGAAGATATTGTCAAGCCCCAGGTCGATATAGCCGCTGCCGTCATCCAGGAAGACGTTGAGCTGCAGGTCCGCCACGTTCTTCCACTGGTCCTCGGAGAGTCTGAGCACCGGCGTGCCGTCCGCGTCGGTCGTCCAGACCAGGGCGTTGTCGTCGATCTTCGTGTTTTCCACCACGGCGATCAGGTCGCTTTCGGGAATGCTGCGGTCGAAGATCCCCGCGCCGCCCAGCAGCGAAGCAAGGTCCAGCCCGGAGGACGTGGTACCGCCGCCCAAAAGCGAGCCCACCAGATCCGCCACATTGCCGGAGGAAGCGGGTGCGGAACCGCCGCCGGTGAGGGAGCCGAAGAGAGAGCCGAAGGGGCTGGCGCTGCCGCCGCCCGCCGCCTGACCGGTGACCTCCAGCGTGGCGAACTTTTTCACACAGTCCGTATAGGACTTGTCAAAGCCGAGGGCGTCCAGCTGCTGCACCGCGCGGCTGACCTTGCCCGCGGAGCGGTAGGGGAAGTAGGCGGAAACGCCGTAGGCGTCTGTCACGGCAGAGGAGGTTCTGTTGTACTTGACGGCGGACAGGAGCGTATCGGCCAGCGCCCTGCTTTCGGCGGTGTTCAGGTTCAGCGCCAGATGGACAAGGTCGATCTGATCCAGCTTATTGGCCGCGCCGAACTCCTTGGTATCGCCCCGGGCCTTGGAGACCGTGGCGTAGCCGCTGCCGGAGATCTGCTTAGCCGTGGCTGAGGAAAAGTCCGTCAGACGGCTGCCGACGGTGGCGGAGAGCTCCGCCAGGTCGATGAGCGACAGCGTCGCCTTCTGACCGGGGCACTTCTGGGCGCATGTGTCCACGAAGCTGTCCACGATCATTTTGCCCAGCTCTGTGGTGGGCAGGGCGGGGTTGGCACTCAGGGCGGTGACCCAGTCGGTATAGTACCAGCCGATGCCGGGCTCCGTCTCTTCGCTGGCAATGAGATAATCGGCGTAGGGCTCCAGCACCAGCGCCGTCTCCAGCGTGCCCATCAGGCAGGCGTCAAAGCCGATGAAATCGAAGGTCACGCCCGCGTCCTTCACCGCCTTGGCGATATCCGGCAGCGTCATGGAACCGGCGTTCTTCGCCCGCTCGTCATAGCCGAAACCGGAGACCGTTCCGCCGCCGTGATCCCACAGGATCAGTTCGTTCCGGTTGGCGGGATAATTCTGTTTGCAGTAGCTGATAAAATCCGTCAGGGTGGCGGGCACGGTCATGGCCGCGTCGCCCCTGTCTTTTTCCAGCAGCCGCAGCTGGCCGCCTTTTTCCACTTTATATATCTGATTGCGGGCGTTGGAAATGCCGCTGATCTTCCAGTCCTTGCAGCCGCCCGTATAGACAAGGACGTTCACCTTGTCGGACAGGGTCGCCGCAGCGATCTCCTTGAGGTCGTTGGTGGCCATGCCGCTGCGGGATTCCAGGTCCGTGCCGCACAGATACAGCATCATGGTGACCGTATCCGTTCCGTCGCCCTTCAGCACCGTGCGCTTGGCCCGGGCGGAGGGATCCACGGACGTGTTCAGCCGCCCCGTGTTGTTATCGCCCATCCAGCCGGCGGAATAGGAGCCGTTGCCGGAAAAGCTGCTGAGATTCCCCAGCAGAGAACCGGCGATGCTGCCGGAGCCGCTCTGCTGCGAGGGAAGGACGCTCTGATTGCCGCCTCCGCCGCCCAGCAGACCCGAAATGCCTTTGCCGCCGCCCAGCAATACCACGACGGCGATGACGATATACAGGATCAGCTTGCCGCGTCCGCCGGAACCGGAGGAGCGCTGCCCGCCGGAGGAGGAGCCTCCCCCTCTGCGGGCGTAGCCGTCGCTTTTGCCGACGGGGCCGGTACCGAGTCCCGGGCCGTGGGTGCCGACGCTCTGGCCCGCGCCGCCTCCGACGCGCTGCCGCCCGGCAGGTCTGTTTGCAGGTGTGTTAGGCATAACCTTATCCCCCTTGTCGATTCTTATTTTCATTATAACAAAGGGAAAAAGGAAATGCAAGACTGGGAAAAAAGGGGATTTGTCGAGCTTCCGCTCGAAAAGTTAAAAGTAAAAAGTTGAAAGTTAAAATGTTGGTCCTGCGACCGGTATGATAGGATATGATCAAGCCCGACAGGGCTTCCGAATTTCAACTTTTAACTTTCAACTTTCAACTCTTTGTCAAGCTGACGGCTCGCCCCCCCCAATTGTCCCCCCCTCACTCCCCTGCCGGGACGTACACCCGCAGCAGGGACCGGCCGCCGTTCGTCACGGTCAGCGCGGGGACATACCCGGCGGCGGCGAAAGCGGCGATCTCCTCCTCCGGCGCGGCCGCGTCGAAGATCACGTAATCCGTCCGCTCCCCGGCAGGGTCGTGATAGGCGGTCTCATACAGGATCTCATGCTTTGACAGGTGCGCGGCCAGCATGGTGGTGCAGGTCACGGAGGCCTCCCGCGGGAGCGACGCAAGGTATTCCTCCATCACGGCAAGGTCGGCCCGGTTTGCGGCGTAATACCGCAGATAGTCCGTCAAGCGCGGCAGCGTGCGCTGCGCGGTGAACAGCATACAGGCCGCGGCGGCGCAGGCGACGGCCCTGCGCCCGGCTTCCACCGGCAGCTCCACGCAGTTGAGCACGCTGAGGTACAGCAGGAACGCCGCGGAACCGAAGGAATACTGAAAGCCGATATCGTACTGGTAGACGTAGAGGGTCAACAAATTGACCAGCACGGCGGGCAGCAACAGCAGCAGGCGGGAGGGCCGCCGGGCGCACAGGGGCAGAAAGCCCAGCGGAACCAGCATATACAGGGCGTACAGCAGCTTGCCCCCATGCCCGCCGGACGCTTCCGCAAACAGCTGCGTGAAGGCGTAAGCCGGGTTTTTCAGGACGTTTTGCACCGCCTCCCACAGGCCGCCGCCCTCGACGATGAAATTGTCGTAGCGGTTCGTCATCACGCCCTCGCCGTAGGCCGTCAAAAACCGCAGCGCCAGTAGGAACCAAACCAGCGACAGCGCCAGCAGCCCGACGCCCGCGGCGTAACGCTTTTGATCGAAGAACAGGAACAGCGCAAAGAACGCCACGTAGACGGCGGCGTCCTCCTTCACGGAGAGCACCGCCACGGCGCAGAGAAGCACGGGCAGGGGCTTTTGGCGCTCGGCGCAATAAAACAGCCACAGCAGCAGCGGCAGCAGAA
>CAMVNL010000150.1 GCA_947168785.1 uncultured Clostridia bacterium
TCCTTTCGGGGAGGGTTCAGATGCAGCGCAGGGCGTTTTCCAGATCGGCGATCAGGTCGGCGCTGTTTTCAAGGCCACAGGAAAGACGGACAAGGTCGGAAGGGACGCCGGCGGCGATCAGCTCCTCCTCGTTCATCTGGCGGTGGGTGGAGTTGGCCGGGTGCAGGCAGCAGGAACGGGCGTCCGCCACGTGGGTCTCGATGGCGATCAGCCGCAGGTTCTTCATGAAAGTCTCCGCCGCCTTTCTGCCGCCCCTGACGCCGAAGCTGACCACGCCGCAGGTACCCTCCGGCATGTATTTCTTTGCCAGCGCGTACTGCGGATCGGTGGGAAGGCCGGCGTAGTTGACCCAGCTGATTTTGTCGTTGTTCTCCAGGAACGAGGCGACCGCCAGCGCGTTTTCACAGTGACGGCGGATGCGCACGTGAAGGCTTTCGAGCCCCAGGTTCAGCAGGAAAGCGCTGTTGGGGGAGGGCGTGCAGCCCAGGTCGCGCATCAGCTGCGCGGTGGCTTTATAGATGAAGGCGCCTCCCCGGCCGAATTTTTCCGCATAGGTGATGCCGTGGTAGCTCTCGTCCGGGGTGCAAAGGCCGGGGAATTTCTCCGCGTGGGCCATCCAGTCAAATTTGCCGGAATCCACGATGGCGCCGCCGACGGCCGCGCCGTGGCCGTCCATATATTTCGTGGTGGAGTGCGTCACGATATCCGCGCCCCATTCAAAGGGACGGCAGTTGACGGGCGTGGGGAAGGTGTTGTCGATGATCAGCGGCACGCCGTGGCGGTGGGCCGCATCGGCAAATTTTTCAATATCCAGCACCTTGAGCGCGGGGTTGGCGATGGTTTCGCCGAAGACCAGCTTTGTGTTGGGCCGAAATGCGGCGTCCAGCTCTTCTTCGCTGCACTCCGGGTCCACGAAGGTCACGTCGATGCCCATCTTCTTGAAGGTGACCGCAAAAAGATTATAAGTGCCGCCGTAGATGGTGGAGGAGGAGACGATATGTCCGCCCGCTTCACAGATATTGAAGGCCGCGAAGAAGTTGGCCGCCATACCGGAGGAGGTCAGCATGGCTGCCGTGCCGCCCTCCATATCGCAGATCTTGGCGGCCACCAGGTCGCAGGTGGGGTTCTGCAGACGGGAATAAAAATATCCGCTTGCCTCCAGGTCGAACAGCTTGCCCATATCCTCGCTGGTATCATATTTGAAAGTCGTGCTCTGATAGATCGGGATCTGACGCGGCTCGCCGTTGTTGGGGCGGTAGCCGCTTTGCACGCATTTGGTCTCAATTTGAAAATCGCTCATTATATCTGTCCCCTTTATTCATGATTTACTGTATATCATATCATTTTCATTGACGCATGTCAAATAACAAGTGGCATGAAATATCACAAATTTAGCTATTTACTTCTATTTATTTTTGTGTTAAAATATGATTGTGATATTATGAAAGGGAGTCTATCTGTCTATGAATAAGAAATTTTCTTTGAAATTGCTTTCACTCCTGCTGGCTGTCGCGCTGACGTGTACGCCGGTCATCGGGCTGACGGCTTACGCGCGTCAGAAGACGGCGGTGCAGAATTATCCGCTGATCGACATTCCCGGTTTTATGGCCAGCGACATTTATGAGGACAAAAACGATAAGAACTCCAAAGAGATATTCCCCTGGAGCACGGACGATATCGTCAATACGGTGAAAAACTGCGTGCCCGCGCTGCTGAAATTCCTCGTGAACAAGGATTACGACGCGCTGGCGGACGCGATCATTCCCGAGGCAAGAGCCCTGCTGGAGCCCTCCTTCTGCAACCCGGACGGTACTGCCGTAGGCAACTCCGGCGCGTATATGGAGTATCCGGAAAAGAAGAATATCCACAAGAATTCCACGCTGACCTTCCGCTATGACTGGCGGCTCAGTCCTGTGGAAGTGGCTGCCGAGCTGAACGATTTCATCAACTACGTGCTGGACGCCTCCGAATGCAGAAAAGTCGCCATCTCCTGCCACAGCCTCGGCGGCCTGCTCACCCTGACCTACCTTTCCATCTACGGCAATGATAAGATCTACGGCGTCGGCTTCAACACCACCGCCATTTTCGGCGAGGCCTACACCGGCCAGATGTTCTCCGGCGATATCACCGTCGCGGGGGATGCGCTGGTCTATTACCTGCAGTACGCGCTGGATCAGTCAGACTACGACGGCATCGTCGGCGCGGTGCTGGACGTGCTGAAGGAAGCCGGCATTGCCGACGCAATCGCCAAATACGCCAACGATATTATTGAGCACATCAAAGACAGAGCCATTGCCGAGGTGCTCTTCCCCATGTTCAGTTCCTGGATGTCCATCTGGGCCATGGTGCCGGACGAGTACATTGACAGCGCACAGGAATATATGTTCAGCGTGGCGGACCCCGCCGTGGATTACAGCGGTCTGCGCTCCCGCATCAACGAATTCGGCCGGATCGTCCGCCCCAACCGGATCGACACCCTGCTTGACCTGGATCGACACGCCCGTGTTTCCGTCATTTCCAGATACGGCTATTCCTCCATTCCGCTGACTTCTCAATGGAACAGCATGACGGACGGCGTGATCGACGCCAGCCGCAACTCCTTCGGCGCCACCACCGCCCCCTACGGCGAAGTGCTTTCGGCGGAGGACATGGACGGCGTGGACGCGGCGTTCATCTCCCCCGACAAGACCGTCAACGCTTCCACCTGCCTGTTCCCGGAGAAGACCTGGTTCATCAAGAATTATAAGCACGCCACCAATTCCCGGGCTCTTGACAACATGATCTTCAAGCTGATCTACAACCCCAACGGCGAATCCACGGTGGCCTCTTATCCGGAATATCCCCGCTTCTTACAGTTCAGAGGATTTGACGGGTCCATCTCTCCCGACACCACCACATCGGAGAAGCTTTCCGGCTTCAAGGCGTTTTTGCAGCGGTTCCTTGACGTGCTTGACAATATCTACTGTATCTTCCTGGATATCTTCAAGATCCGCCATATCTGATCGGTTCTTCCTCCCCACTCCATGAGTGGGGATTTTTTATTTTTCTGTTTTTTTACGCTTGACAGAATGAATTGTTTGTGATATCATAATGACGCTCAAGGAGAGATACCGAAGCGGTCATAACGGAACGGTCTTGAAAACCGTCGTACTCTTACGGGTACCGTGGGTTCGAATCCCACTCTCTCCGCCAAACGAATATTACGTATTAACGCTGCCATGGAGAAGTACTCAAGTTGGTGACGAGGCGCCCCTGCTAAGGGCGTAGGTCGGGTAACCGGCGCAGGAGTTCGAGTCTCCTCTTCTCCGCCAAGGAAAACGCACGTTTTACGTGCGTTTTTTCGTTTCCCCTGCCGAGACTCGAACGACTGCGCCGGGAACCGGCGCGGGAGGGAGCGTTTTCCCCCGCTGCCGGTGGCAGATAAAGGGGGAAAACGCGAGTGAGAAAACAAGGAGCCACGCGAGCGCTCCAAGCGAAGCGGGGCGACTATGTTTTCGAGGTGCAAGCGGCAGTATGCCGCGCGAAAGTCTCCTCTTCTCCGCGTTTTCGAGGTGCAAGAGGCGTCACGCCGCACGAAAGTCTCTTCTTCTCCGCGTTTTCGAGGTGCAAGCGGCAGTATGCCGCGCGAAAGTCTCCTCTTCTCCGCCAAGGAAAACGCACGTTTTACGTGCGTTTTTTCGTTTCCCCTGCCGAGACTCGAACGACTGCGCCGGGAACCGGCGCGGGAGGGAGCGTTTTCCCCCGCTGCCGGTGGCAGATAAAGGGGGAATACGCGAGTAAGCAATCAATGCGCCCTTTGGACGTAATATATGCATTCAGCAGGTGGGCGGAACACCATACATCACTTTGAAAAAAATATACATCCGGGCAGAAAACACTGTCAGATTAACAGATTTTGATTTTACAGGGAGGAACAGACGTGTTACAGATAATAGATTTATTGTCAGGACTTTCAGCATGGGGAATCCTTATCGTTTCAATTGCGAAAAACAAAAAGCTAAAAAAAGAACAAATGATTGGATCGTGTTTTGTCAGTTGGCTATGCTGTTCTATTGCGCTTTACATTCCTTCTCTATGCCAATATTTGGAATTCAGAGTGAAGGATTATGACAGCATGATTGATTGCGCATCGACCTATCATTTTCTCTCTGTTATATTGCTTGCCGTCAACGTCGTTCTGACGGTATTTGTTATTGCACTTCAAAGGAGAAAGAAGCAAAGCTGATCATATTGCAGCGGCGTGGGCGGGTACTTTTGAGGCTTTTACCTCGATCAAATATTATTCCGGCGTTCTTCCCCCCAAGATTGGATTATTCGGGATGTGTTTCGAGGGGCGCAAATTATCACGTTTTTTTGAAATTTCTTTTAGTGTTGATAATGGAATGTGTTAAATGTATTATTGTAATTTTTTTATGAACAAGCAGAATATATCATAAAAAGACTGCAATCCCACTGAAAAGTGAGGTTGCAGTCATTCTTTTTTGCGAATTATTCTACTGTCAGATTTCCGTAATCTGGCTAATTATTCCAGAATGTTGGAGGTGATATAGTCAATGCCGAATTCACAGAGCTTTTCGGCAAAGTCCTTGTTGTCGCAGGTCCAGCAGTTCACCTTCACCCCGTGGGCGTGCAGATCGTCGATCCGCTCTTTGTTCAGCTCCGTGTAAAGGATATCCAGATCAAATCCGTGTTCTTGGAGCATGGCGGGGTAGTCGTCCTCATATTTGGAGGAGAGGAACTGCGCCGGCTGCTGAGGGTACCACTCGCGCAGCTTGACAAGGTTATTGAAGGCGAAGGAAATGAAGATGACATTTTCCAGATAACCGACGGATTCGATCTAGTCGCAGATGGCCTTGATCTCATCCTTTTCAAATTCGTTTTTCAGCTCCAGCACAGCGATCTTGTCATAGCGCTTGCAGGTGCCGATGTATTCCAGCAGGGTGGGAATGTGCAGGTCCTCGCGGCCTTTTTTGCCGTCCGTGTCGGTCAGGTTGATTCTTCTGAGGGTGTCGAAGGTGCTGTTTTCCACCACCATGTCGTCGATGGCGACCCTGCCGGTGGTATCGTCGTGGATGGTGACGAACTTGCCGTCCACCGTCTTGTGAACGTCGGTTTCAATGCCGAAATAGCTGCGGTTGCCAGCCGCGATAAACGCCGCGTTGGTGTTTTCTTTTTCAATGCCGCTCAAGCCCCGGTGGGCGACCATGCGGGTATTCAGTGAATTGATTTTGATGGAATCCATATCGGCCTCCGTATTGTTTTTTTCTTCACTATACACCGGATCACCAAAAAAATCAAGGCGTTTATGGAGAATCTGAACAAATCGGAGGACCGATCCGCATTTTTATCTTACTTATATAGACAAAATTCAACTTTTTGTCATCTTGATGTTGCAAAAATGATAATTACGACTTATAATGAAAATGAAATCTTTTTGTTTATTTTTTTTGGAGACCTGTATGTCAAAACGGTATATCAAACCAACGGTTACATTTGAGCGTCTTTCAATGGGGACCGGCGCCTCCGGCGGCTGCGCGTTCGACGCGTCGTTTGCTGAGTTCAGTTGCCCGGTTATGATCCCGGAATGGGGAGAGACGATTTTTACGGCGGACGCCTGCGACTGGTCCAATGACGAATATAACATCTGTTACCATGTGCCGATGGCTGCTACCAACGTTTTCGGATCATGACTGAACGAGTGAACAAAAACGCAATACCTTTGTTATCCCGGTTTGCCGCTGCAATCGGGATTCTTTTCATATTCTGTCTTGTTTTTTCCGCCTGTCCGGCGCAACGTCGAAATTCGTCGTCGCCATCCGATTCGCAGGGGCTTATGACTGATACGGACGCCGCCGGCGCTTCCGCCGATCGCCTGACGCTGGCGGTGGGCGTGCGCGTGGAATCACTGAACGGTTATTCCGGTTTTTATGTCGAGGATGGCAGCAACGAACAGTGCGAGAACGTGGCGGCCGTTTCTCTTGTCAATGACTCTGACGTGGATTACCAGTACCTCACTTTTTCAGTTGCCACGCCGTCAGGGAGCTGCCGATTTATCGCTTCTTCTTTGATGGCGCATTCCGCAATGACAGTGCTGGCGCAGGAGAAGGCCCCTTTTACGGAAAGTGAAATCCTCTCGGTGACGGCGGAGCAGATCGCGCCCTTCACGCAAACGCCGTCGCTCCATCCGGATATGGTGGAGCTTACCTATACCGACGGGTTTATCAACGTGAAAAATCTGACGGATCAAACGCTGCGTCATCTGTTTGTCTATTACAAAAGTACGGCGGGTGAAGACTATATCGGCGGGATCACGTACCGCGTTTCCGTTGACGAGCTGGCGCCGGGACAGCTGATGCAAAAGCAAGCGGCGAACATCCATAAGGATAAGTCAGAGATGCTGTTCGTCACTTTTGAAGAGCC
>CAMVNL010000151.1 GCA_947168785.1 uncultured Clostridia bacterium
GGCAATACTACAATCTCACTTTTTAATATTCATCAATGTGTCATAACCTCCGTTTTTCTAAAGAAATCTGGAGGTTTTTTATTCATGAATGAACTGGAATACTACAAAACGCTTTTCAAGGAATATCCCGACGTGGTCGACGTCCGGCAGCTTTGCCAGATGCTTGGCGGAATCGGCGTCAAAACCGCTTATGAATTGCTCTAAAGCGGTGAGATCAAGAGCCTGAGCATCGGCAAAGGGTACAAGATCCCGAAGATCTTTGTAATGGAATATCTGACGTCGCCCTCGGAAAAATCCCTTGCGTAAAACTATTTACACATTTGCCGTTGGCACGGATCGGTGTTATACTATCCGTGTCAATGACAGATGGGAATGCTGCTATAAGATTGGAGGTATATAATTCATGGTAGCAGGACATCTGAGAGAACGGGATGGACACTATCATATCGTTCTCAATTACGTGGATGAAAACGGCAAAAGGCACACGCCGTCAAAAACCACCGGACTTCCCATAAAGGGAAACAAAAAACGTGCCAATGAACTGCTTCAGAGAGCGATCTTTGAAAAAGAAGAAGAGCTGCGGCTGCAAAGTCTCGCAAAAAGCACGGCTGCGAAAGATACCTATGAAACGATGACTTTCACGTCTTTTCTTTCCGATTGGCTTACCATGATGAAGGGAAGCGTAGAGATCACCACTTTTTCCGCTTACCAAATGGCGATCAAGAAAAAGATCATCCCGTATTTCGACGAGCATTATCCAGGACTTCTTCTGCAAAAGGTGACGCCGAAGCATATTCAGGACTATTACACCTACGAAATGGAGGTCAACCACCTCTCCACAAACACGGTCATTCACCGTCACGCAAATATTCGAAAAGCTTTACAATACGCTTTTCGGATCGGCGCAATTGACAGCAATCCCGCGGATAAAATCGAACGTCCGAAAAAAGGCGTCTTTCAGGCAGGGTTTTACACCCAGCAGGAGCTTGATCGTCTGTTTGAAGCGGTCAAGGGCGACGTTCTCGAACTGGGCGTCATTCTGGCGGCGTTCTACGGATTGCGCCGCAGCGAGGCGGTTGGACTGCGGTGGAGCGCCATCGACTTTGAAAGCAAGCGCTTCATGATCAACCACATTGTAACGCAAACGATGGTCGACGGCCAAACCAAACTGATCTGCAAAGACCGGCCGAAGACAAAATCAAGCTGCCGTATGCTGCCGATCATCCCGCAGTTTGAAGAGTTTCTTCTGACGCTTCGGGAGAAACAGAAGCTGAATCGAAAGCTCTGCGGAAACTGTTATTGCCAGGATTACCTCGATTACGTTTACGTGAACGATATGGGCGAACTGGTGAAGCCCGGATATCTGACGCAGGCGTTTCCGACTTTTCTGAAAAAGCACGGCTTGCGGCCGATCCGTTTTCACGATCTCCGGCATTCCAACGCCAGCATGCTTCACGCAAACGGCGTAGCCATGAAAGAAATCCAGCAGTGGCTCGGTCACAGCGATATCGGAACAACATCCAATATTTACACGCATCTGGATCACGATTCCAATATCTCCTCTGCGCTTGCGATCAGCAGTCACTTCCCGACCTGACCGGAGGGCGATTTCAGCGTAAAACGCCGCTTGCTGAGAGCCGTTTCCGGGCACAAAAAAATCCGGGAGCCCTTGAAAAATAAGGGTTCCCGGACGATGGTGCCGGTGGCGGGGGTCGAACCCGCACGGTGTCGCCACCGCTGGATTTTGAATCCAGTACGTCTGCCAATTCCATCACACCGGCATTTATCATTTTCGGACCGCCGCAAAAAGCGCGCTGTGGAAATCGGAGGGCGATTTGGAGGGCGATTCCGGAAAAATGCGATTTGTTTGATTGTCAAAAACCTTGATTTACAAGGGCTTTCGGGTTTTGCCGGGAGAAACAGCGAAGCGGATTTTGAGTCCAGCACGTCTGCCAATTCCATCATTCCGGCGTATGCATTTGTGATGAAGTTATTATATACCGCCCGAAAGAAAAATGCAAGATTTTTTTGCGAAGATTGCGCTGCTTTTACGGTCCCTGTCCCGGCGGCGTTACAGCCGGACGGTGAAGGCGATGACGTTTTCCGGCTCGTACTGCACGGAGATGGTCCCCTTGTGCAGCTCCACGATGGCCTGCGCGGCGGAAAGGCCGATGCCGTAGCCGCCCTTTTTCTGCGTACGGGCGGCGTCCGCCCGGTAGAAGCGGTCAAAGAGCTTCTCCGGCTCGCACCGGGGCAGCTCGTCGCAGCGGTTTTTGATGACGAACGCCGCGCCGTCCTCCGACGGATGCAGCGTAATGAAAACGGTGCTGTCTGACGAGGCGTATTTCACTGCATTATCCAGCAGCGTGGAGATCAGCCGGGTCATCATATCGGGGTTGGCGGTAAGCGTGACGTTTTCCGCCACATCGCTTTCGATCAGGATGTGCTTCAGCGCGGCGGGCTCGATAAACATGGCCGTCACGTTGTTGACGGTATCCGTCAGTGAGACCGTCTCCACCGTCTCCCGGAAGGTATTCTCGTCGATTTTGGCCAGCGTCAGCAGATTCTGCGTCAGGCCGCTGAGGCGCTGGGCCTGCTCCCGGATGTTGCGGCTCCACTTCGTCTCACCGGTACAAAGCTCCATGGCCTCCGTATTGGCCATGATGATCGCCACCGGGGTTTTCAGCTCATGACCGGCGTCAGTGATAAACTGCTTCTGCCGCTCCATATTCTGCGCGATGGGCAGGATCGCCCTGCGGGCCAGCACACGCACGAAGAAATACATGATCTCGATGCAAAGGATCCCCACCAGCAGCGACGTATAGGCCACGCGGACCACCGCATAACGCTGATAGGAGATATCGTGGAAGACGTAGGCGCTTCCACCGCCGGGCAGCGCCGTGCTTTTGAAGCGGTATGCGCCCGTCAGGCCGTTTGCCTCTCCCCTGTCCAGCACGCCCTGTACCAACGGGCGGAGCGAGCCGTCGTCTCCGGAGATCCGGACGGCGTCGACAGAGACGATCTCTCCCGCGGCGTCCACCGTTGCGATAAAGTAGGCCGCGGCGTTTTTGTAGTTATCCGTCAGGTCCACACCGAACCAGTTGAACCGCCGCTGACCGCGCTCCGCTTCCGCATCGCCGGAGGTGGCTTCCGGCGGCTGCGCGGAGGGATCGCCCGCCGCCGCGGCGCAGAGCTCCTCCAGAATCTCCATATTCTGACGATGGGTAGACAGCGCGTTCATGCCGTTGGTGACGCCCAACAGCACCAGCACGAACACAGAAATGGCGATCATGGCGGTGAGGATAAACCGCCGCTGCAGCGTTCGGATCATTCCGTTGCCTCCAGCGTGTAGCCGATGTTGCGCTTTGCCTTCAGCTCCACGTTGGCCTTGAGAGAGGCCAGTTTTTTGCGCAGATAGGAGATATACACCCACACGATGCCCACGTCCGCCTCGGTGTCATAGCCCCAGACCTTGACGAGGATATCCTCGGTGGAGAAATAGCGCCCCTGATTGGCCATCAGCAGCTCCATCATCTGATATTCGATTTTGGAGAGAACGAAGGAGCCGGATTCGGAGCTGAGCTCAAAGCTTTGCATGTTCAGCGACAGGTTGCCGCACTGCAAAATATCCGGCGTGAAATCCTCCCGCCGGCGCAGCATGGCCCGCACCCGTGCCAGCAGCTCGCCCATGGCGAAGGGCTTGGTCAGGTAGTCGTCCGCGCCGAGATCCAGTCCCTCGATGCGGTCCTCGATCTCCGCCTTGGCCGTCAGCAGCATGACGGGCGTTTTGCAGCCCCGGTCCCGCAGCGTTTTCAGCACCTCCGTGCCGGAAAGCTTTGGCATCATCACGTCAAGGATGATGGCGTCGTAGTCCTCCGCCTCGGCGTAGGCCAGCGCCTCCTCCCCGTCCGCGACGGCGTCTACGTTGTATTTATGATAGGTCAGCACGTCGGTGACGGCCTCGGACATGGCGGGCTCGTCCTCCGCGTAGAGTATTTTCATGCAGGTTCCTCCCTTCCCCGGGGGGATTTAGTTTTTGTCAAGATCGCGGCAGCGCGGCACCTCAGTGCCGTTGCGAGGGGGAAGTTACATCACGTAGCACGGCGCATTGCGCCGTCTGGCGGCTGCCCTTGATAATTTGCTTCCCCTCTGTGAAACATTTTACGGGAACAGTTTTCGCCCTATCATACAGTTATTTGTATCAGACACTCCAGACGGCGCAATGCGCCGTGCTACGATAGTTGTTTGTGTCGGGAGCGGCACTGAGGTGCCGCGCTACCGCCAAAAGCCCCGACAACTCTCTCTTTGTCAACGTCGGCCGGGAGAACACTCCCGGCCGACGGGTAGGACGGTTATGCCAGCGCTTTTTTCAGCACCGCGTGGAAGGCGTCGCAGGCGGCGTTGAAGGCGTCCCGGTTGGTGGGATATTCAAACTCCTCCTTCACCGATTCCGCGCCGCCGGTGAGCTCCAGATCCTTCAGGCCGTCGAAGACCTTCAGGTGGGGCTCCAGCGTCAGGAAACGCTTGCCGTCCTTTTTGCTGAACCGCCGCAGCAGCTCCTCCAGATGGCCGTCGCCCTTGCCGCAGGGTACCACGAAGCCGTCCGACATGCGGCAGTCCTTCACGTGCATATATTCGATGTAGTCCTTCAGCTTTTCGTAGGCGGGCAGGATCTCCACGTGGCACTGGATGAAGTTGGCAGGGTCGAAAATGCCCTTGATCTTGCCGTTCAGCGTGGTGAGGATATCCAGGCACCGGTCGTCGATATCGCCGTAGATGCCCTTCTCGTTCTCGTGGCAGCACCATACGCCGCCGGAACGGGCGTAGTCGCACATTTTCTCCAGCCGCGCGAACACCTCGTCGCGGTAGACGGCGGGATCCTCGCCCGCGTCGTAATAGAAGCTGAACATGCGGATGTTGGGCGTGCCGAGGATGTTGGCGTTTTCCACGCACTGCTTAAAGGACTCGAAGTGATCGGTAAAGTCGTCCTTGATGTTGATCTTGCCGAAGTGGGAACCGATGGAGGACACGCCGATGCCGTGGTCGTCCAGCACTTTTTTCAGCGCCTTCGCCTGGTCGGCGGTGAAGTTGGAGATGTTGCCCTCGTCCAGTCCGCGGGGCTCGATGTGCGTCAGACCGTTGGCCTTCAGCGCCTCGATCTGGTTCAGGATACCGCCGCCCGCTTCATCGGCGAAGGCGGAAAGAATGAATTCTGCCATAGTTGATCCTTTCGTTTTTTCTCTTCAATCTGAGTTGACGGTTCCTGACCGATCAGTCATCAGTAGTCAGTCATCAGAAATCTTGTTTACCCATTCCTGTCAATTGTATATTTCTGACGACTGACTACTGTCGACTGGACATTATCCCGTCAAATCTTTGCTTCAGTTCTTTAATAATTCCTTGTACAGCTTGATGTACTCATTCGCCGAGCGGCCCCAGCTGTAATCGCAGCGCATGGCGCGGTCCCGCAGGACAGCCCAGCCCTCGTGATCCGCGTAGCCCTCCACGGCGCGGCGGATGGCGTGGAGCATATCGTGGGCGTTGTAGTTCTCAAACACGAAGCCGTTGCCCTCGCCCGTGCCGGAATCGGACACGGAATCCCGCAGGCCGCCGGTGGCCCGCACGATGGGCACGGAGCCGTAGCGCAGCGCAAACATCTGGGACAGGCCGCAGGGCTCGCTTTGAGAGGGCATCAGGAAAATGTCGCTGCCGCCGTAGATGCGGGAGGCCAGCGCCGGCACGAAGCCCAGCTTGACCGCCAGCTTATCCGGATGGCGGGCGGCGCACTCGGTAAAGAAGGTCTCGTACTGCCACTCGCCGGAGCCCAGCACCACCACCTGCACGTCCGCGGTATCCAGCAGCTCGTCCAGCACGCGCTTGACGAGGTCAAAGCCCTTGTGGGAGACCAGGCGGCTGACCATGCCGATCAGCGGCACGTCCGGGCGCTCCGGCAGCCCCATTTCTTTTTGAAGGGCCGCCTTGCATTCCGCCTTGCCGGCGATATCGTCCGCCGAGAAATTGACCGGCAGCGCCGGATCGGCGGCGGGATCGTTGGATTTGGTGTCGATGCCGTTGAGGATGCCGTGGATCTTCCAGCTGCGCTCCCGCAGGATGGGATCCAGCCCGTGGGAATAGTAGGGGTCGAGGATCTCCTGCGCGTAGGTGGGGCTGACGGTGGTGATGGCGTTGGCGCACTCGATGGCGCCCTTCATGAAGTTGACGCAGCCGTCGTACTCCAGCAGGGAGGCGCCGTCCTCGCCGATGCCCACCACGTCCGCCAGCAGCTCGCGGCCGTACTTGCCCTGGTACTGGATGTTGTGGATGGTGAACACGGTTTTGATGTTCTCAAAGCCGGGGGCGTTGGCATAATACTTGGAGTAGTACACCGGCACCAGCGCCGT
>CAMVNL010000152.1 GCA_947168785.1 uncultured Clostridia bacterium
GGAACGTCATCAGCATGGCCTGTCACAGGGCGATGGAAATGGGCCTTTCCAACGTCCTGTTTTTGCAGGGCGGGGCGGAACTGCTGCAAAAATACATCCCTTCCGGCAGCATCGGCCGCATCTATCTGAATTTCTCCTGCCCTTATCCCAAGGCGACCTACGCCAACCGGCGGCTGACCAACCCCAAATACCTGGAGATCTATCGGGACATCTGCGCCGAAGGGGCGGAGATCCACCAGAAAACCGACAATATGCACTTTTTTGAATACTCCATCGAGCAGTTCACCGCGGCGGGCTACAAGCTGAAAAACGTTTCGCTGGACCTGCACGCCAGCGATTTTGAGGGCAACATTGTCACGGAGTACGAAAACCGCTTCGCCTCCATGGGAATGCCCATCTACCGGCTGGAGGCCTATCGCGACTGAACCCGTTAGCCTCCATTCATATTCCGGACATGTTCCGCATATCCTGTAACGAACAACGAAATAGGAGTGCGATCAATGGAACTGGAATTTGCGACGGTCAAAGAACTGAAGCTGTTTGACAGCGCGGTGCGGGAGCAGCCCATCGAGGCGGACCTGGTGCTGCCGGAATACTATCCGCCCATCGGGCGGATCCTGAAATGCTTTGCCGCTCCCTCGGAAGAGGCGGTCACCTTTGCGGAGGGCCGCGTCAGCGTGGCGGGGGCGGCATCGCTGCGTCTTCTTTACGCCGACGGCGAGAACCGCCTGCACTGCTTTCAGACGGAGACGAAATACACCAAGATCCTGCAGACGGATTGCCGCTGCGAACAGGCTGCCGTCAGGGTCACCCAGGACGTGCGCTCCGTCGCCTGCCGTGCGCTGGGCCCCAAACGGGTCGAAATCAAAGCCTCCGTCGCCGTCCGGGCGGAATTGCTGGGCGTGGCCGATCATTCGGTCGTCACCGGCGCCGACTCGCAGGTGCAGCTGCTCACACAAAAAACGGAATGCTGTGAGCCGGCCTGCGTCCATTGTCGGGAGTTTACCGATAGCGACACGGCCCGGTTTGAAGCTTCCGGCCGCCTGACCGCAGTCGTTTCCGTTTCCGCCGTTCCCCTGCCGGAAAAGACGGAGGCGGTCAGCAACAAGCTGCTGTTACGCGGCCGTACGCTGGTGACGGCCGTCTGCGCCGCTGAGGACGGCGCTGTGACGCAGGTTGAGTGCAGCGTGCCCTTCAGTGAGGTGCTGGATTGCTACGGCGTCAGTGAAGAGACCGACTGCCGCGTGGTCTTCTCCCGCTGTGAGGCGGAGGTGACCTTGCCGGAGGACGGCGGGGGAGACGCGGAGGTGACGGTCCGCAATAAAGTGCTGATCGTCGCGTCCTCTCAGAAGGAACTTCGCTGCGCCACCGACGCCTATACGCTCGCCTGCGAAGCGGAGCACTCCTTCTGCGAACTGGCCCCCGCCCGCTCGATTGCGGTCCTTACAGAAGAAGAAATGATCAGTGCCGAAGCGGAGGCAGACGAAGAGGCAGCTTCCGTGCAGTCCGTGTTTGTCACCGACCTGTCCTGGGCGGTCTCCGGAGGCCCGGAGGGCGACAGCGCAGAAGGAACGCTCTGCTTCAACGCCCTTTGCCGCGACGCGGAGGGACGGTTTTCCCTGACGTCCAGAACCGTCACCTTCGGCCATCGTTTTTCCGCCGGTCTTCGCTGCGTCGTGTGCGAAGCCGCCGTGAAAAATCCCACAGGGGAGCGGTCGTCGGACGGCAAGCTCCGCTTCGGCTGCGCGCTGGTCTTTACCGTGCTGACGGCGTCCGGCGAGCGCCTGCGGATGCTGACCGGGCTGAAAGAAGGGGAGAAGGCCGCTGCTCCACGGCAGGAAAGGGCGGTGGTCTACTTCGCGGAAAAGGGAGAGCGCCTGTGGGATATTGCGAAGGAAAACCGCACCTCCGTTGAGGCGATCCGGGCGATGAATTCGCTGACTGGCGACGTGATCGAAAACGACGCCCGCCTGATTTTCTCCGGCTGCTGAACGAAAAACGTTATCAGAACGATCCGGTTGACCGCTTTGCGTCAGCCGGAGTTTTTATTGGTGTCCGGCTGTTTGATTCCGGTAGCGCGGCACCTCAGTGCCGCTATTGGTACAAACAACATATCAGATTGTTTTTCCGGTCAGATAACGGTTATCTTATAAAAAACGGTTGATTGGCCTGAATCCGATTTAAAAGCAATATTGTTTCATGGCGGCACTGATGCGCCGCGCTGCCGCACTACCCCATGGGGAAGTTTTTCAAGCAGTCGGTAACATCTCGATAAATTGCTAATATGTCATTCCGTTGTCTTGATTCCGCCGCTGGCGGTGTGGACTATTTTTTGGAAATTGAGAATAAATTTCAATTTGGGTATTGTTTTATCTGAAAAAGGTGCTAAAATATAGAGGATAAAAAGCAGAAAAAGGAATGAGACACATGACGAAAATTGATATTTTTTCAGGATTTCTCGGCGCGGGCAAAACCACGCTGATCAAAAAGCTGATCGCCGACAGCTACAAGGGCGAAAAGCTGGTGCTGATCGAAAACGAGTTCGGTGAGATCGGCATCGACGGTGGTTTTTTGCAGGACGCCGGCATTGAGATCACCGAAATGAACTCCGGCTGCATCTGCTGCTCGCTGGTGGGCGACTTCCGCGAGGCGCTTCATCAGGTGCTGGAGCAGTTCAGACCCGACCGTATCATCATCGAGCCCTCCGGCGTCGGCAAGCTGTCCGACGTGATCCGCGCCGTCAGCAGCGTCGCCTCCGACGACGTGAAGCTGAACGCCTTCACCACCGTGGTGGATGCGGGCAAGTGCAAGATGTATATGAAAAACTTCGGCGAATTCTTCAACGATCAGGTGGAGCACGCCGGCACCGTGATCATGAGCCACGCGGATTCCGTCAGCGCGGACAAGCTCTCCGCTGCCGTGGCGCTGGTGCGGGAGAAGAACCCCACCGCCGTTATTGTGACCACGCCCATCTTCCAGCTGGACGGCGAAACGCTGCTTTCCGCCATCGAGCGGGAGGATACGCTGGCCGCCGCCATCGAGCACCTGAAGCAGGAGCATGAGGATGAGGAGCACGAGCATCACCATCATCATCACGACGATGACGATGACGACGAGCACGAGCACCATCACCACCATCACCACGACGATGATGATGACGATGACGACGAGCATGAGCACCATCATCACCACCACGACGATGATGATGACGATGACGACGAGCACGAGCATCATCACCACCACCACGACGACGATGATGACGATGACGACGAGCACGAGCACCATCACCACCATCATCACGACGATGATGATGACGACGAAGAAGAGTGCTCCTGCGGCTGCCATCACGATCACGACCACCATCACCATCATCATGCGGATGAGGTGTTCACCAGCTGGGGCGTGGAGACCACGAAGAAGTTTACCAAAGAATTCATTGCCGACCTGCTGGATGAGCTCTGCGACGAGGGCCGCTTCGGCGTGGTGCTGCGCGCCAAGGGCATTGTGGAGGCCGAGGACGGAACCTGGATCCACTTTGACTATACCCCCGGCGAATCCGACGTGCGCACCGGTTCCGCGGGCCTTACCGGCCGTCTGTGCGTGATCGGCTCCAAGCTTAATGAAGAGAATATAGTCAAGGCGTTTGAAATTTGAGGAGTGAGCGTATGGAAACACCGGTATATCTCTTTTCCGGTTTCTTAGAGAGCGGAAAAACGCTGTTTATTCAGGATACGCTGGAGGACAAGCGGTTCAATTCCGGCGAAAAGACGCTGCTGCTGGTATGCGAGGAGGGGGAGGAGGAATACGATCCCTCTAAATTCAGCGGCCAAAACGTCAAAATCGAGGTGCTGGATTCTCAGGAGGAGCTGAACGAGGAAAACCTCAAAAAGCTGGCGGCCGCCTGCCGCGCCGAGCGCGTCATGGTGGAATACAACGGCATGTGGCAGATTCAGGATTTCTACGATAATATGCCAGAGAACTGGGTGCCCTATCAGGACATGGTCTTCTTTGACGGCAATACCTTCCTGAATTACAACGCCAATATGCGCCAGCTGGTGGTGGATAAGCTCTCCGACGCGGACGTGGTGGTGTTCAACCGTATCCCCAAGGGGACGGACACCATGCCCTTCCATAAGATCGTGCGCGCCACCTCCCGCCGGACGGATATCCTCTATGAATTCCGGGACGGCACGCTGATTCCCGACGAGATCGAGGATCCGCTGCCATTTGATATCAACGCGCCGGTGATTGAGATCGAGGATAAGGATTTCGCGCTGTTCTACCGGGACCTGACCGAAAACCTCAAGAATTATAAGGATAAGACCGTGAAGTTCAAGGGGATCGCGGCAGTGGACGCCAAATTCCCGGATAAGACCTGCGCCATCGGCCGCCATATCATGACCTGCTGCGCGGCGGATATCACCTATTGCGGGCTGGTGGCCAAGCTTCGCCCCGAAGACCACCCGGTGAACTCCGGCTGGTACACCATTACGGCTAAAATCGACATCCGCTTCTCCCGCCTTTACGGCAAAAAAGGCCCGGTGCTGTATATTACCGATATGCAGAAGGCTGTGGAACCGGAGGAGCAGGTCGCCACGTTCTATTGATTGTCGGCGGCAGCAGAATCCCGTTTGAAACGTTTTGAAAATAAGGAGAGAACACTATGATCCCGAGACCCGAATATCCCAAGCCCCAGTTTGAACGCAAATGCTGGATGAACCTCAACGGCGAGTGGGCGTTTTGTTTTGATAACGGCCGCAGCGGCGAGGCGAGAAAACTCTATGAGACAGACGAGGTCTTCGACCGGACCATCACCGTGCCATTCTGTGTGGAATCGGCCCTTTCCGGTGTGGGCTTTAAGGATTTTATCTACGGCGTGTGGTACAAAAAGACGGTGAGCCTGCCCGCGGAGCTGGCGGAAAAGCGCACCGTGCTGCACTTCGGCGCGGCGGATTACCGCACCGTCGTCTACGTCAACGGTGAAAATGCGGGCGAGCACCGGGGCGGCTACGTGTCCTTCTGCTTTGATATCACCGCTTTCGTCCATGAAGGCGACAACGTGATCGCCGTTTACTGTGAGGACGATACCCGCGACCCCATGATTCCCCGGGGCAAGCAGTGCGAGGAGTACTATTCCCGCGGCTGCGACTATACCCGCACCACGGGCATCTGGCAGACCGTATGGCTGGAGTTCACCGAAATAACGTATATTGATTCCGTCCGCTATTATCCCGATTACCGCGCCGCCACGCTGACGGTTGCCGCAAAGCTGACCGGCACGGCGGACCTCTGCGTGAAAGCGTTTTACGAGGGCAGGGAAGTGGGCGTTGCCTGCATGGCGCAGGCTGCCGGCAGCGTGACGCTGACGGTTCCCCTGTCGGAGACCCACCTGTGGGAGGTGGGCTGCGGCCGCCTGTACGACCTGCGGCTCTCCTTCGGCAAAGACGAGGTCAAGAGTTATTTCGGCCTGCGCAACGTGTGGATGGACGGCTACCGGTTCATGGTCAACGGCAAATCCGTCTTCCAGCGCACGGTGCTGGATCAGGGCTTCTACCCCGACGGCATCTATACCGCCCCCACGGACGCGGCGCTGCTGAAGGATATTCAGCTCTCCAAGGCCTGCGGCTTCAACGGCGCGCGTCTGCACCAGAAGGTGTTTGAAGAGCGCTTCCTCTACCATTGCGACAAGGAAGGGTATCTCGTCTGGGGCGAATACCCCAACTGGGGGCTGGACCATTCCCGTCCCGAAAGCGTCTACGGCATCCTTCCCGAGTGGCTGTGCGAGGTGGAGCGGGACTTCAACCACCCGGCCGTCATCGGCTGGTGCCCCTTCAACGAGACATGGGACCATCACGGCCGCAAACAGTACGACCCGCTGCTCTCCCTCGTCTATCACGCCACCAAGGCGGCGGATACGACCCGCCCCTGCATCGACACCAGCGGCAACTACCACGTGGAGACGGATATTTTCGACCTGCACGACTACGAACAGGATCCCGCGATCTACAAAGAGCGGTTTGCCAGGTTCGTCAACGAGGATATTCTGGAAAATCACTGCAACAACCGCCAGCATTACACCTCCGGTATGCCGGTATTCCTCAGCGAATACGGCGGCATCAAGTGGGTCAAGGACGAGAAAAAGGCCGGCGTGCCCGGCTGGGGCTACGGCAACGCCCCCGCCACGGAGCAGGAATATATGGACCGCTACAAGGGCCTGACAGACGTACTGCTGGACAATCCGAAGATCTGCGGCTTCTGCTATACGCAGCTGACGGATATCGAGCAGGAGCAGAACGGCGTCTACACCTACCAGCGGGAAGAGAAGTTCCCCGCGTCTTTCTTCTATGATGTCAACACCCGCAA
>CAMVNL010000153.1 GCA_947168785.1 uncultured Clostridia bacterium
CCACCGGTTTAATGAAATAATAGTCGGCCCCGGCGGACAGAATCTGCTGTTCAAAGGCGCTGCTGTCGGTATTGGACAGCACCACCATACAACCGGGCCGCGCCGCCTGCGCGACGCCCAGCCGCCGCAGCACGCCGAGGGCGTCCAGATGCGCCATGAAGGCCTCCATCACCACCACGTCAGGCGTGAATTTCTCAATGGCGCTCAACACGCTTTCCCCGTTCTTCGGCACGCTGACGCAGTCAAATCCTTCGTTTCGCAGCGCGGCCCGCAGCGATTTCAGAAAATCGCCGTTTTCCTCCGCGATCAGTACCTTTTTCTGTCTTTGCATGGTTTTCCCCCTGGCGGCGGCATTCCCAGCCGCCGTTTTTCCTTTCTTTCTGTTTGGTAATGACAATTGAAGGGCATATATCATTTCCACTTCTTCCATATATTACCATATTGTTTGACAGAATGCAAGCCTATTTTTGGATTTTATTGAAATATTTTCCTTATTTTACCATTTCTTGAGCTCAAAAAAATCCCCCCTATAGGGGGAATAATTATTCACGGAGCTGAAAGGAACGCCTATTGGGCTTCTTCCGGCTGGTCGTATTGCAGGTAGGCCAGGGTCTTGAAGGACTGCTGCAGCGCCTGGGACAGATAATGCTCTGTGATCCGGTTGAGGATCGGCAGACATTCCGGCGCCAGATCGAAGGCAAAGCAGCGCTCAAAATCCGAATAGACGATGTGACGCATGGCGGAAACCACCGCCAGCGGAATGCGGGGCAGACTGCTGTGCTCGCCGCAGCGGGCGCAGAAAAGCAGCCCCTCCCGACAGTCAAAATACATCCGGTCCGTCTCGTATTCGCCGCATTCGTCGCAGGCGACAAGGGAGGGCATATATCCTTCCTCACAGGCGAACCGCAGCTCAAAGACGGATTTGACCAGCAGCCAGGGCTTCCGGTCGCTGCAGAGAAAATGCAGCGAATTGAGCATCAGCCGCAGATAGAACGCCTCATTGGCGGATTCCGGCATGTTGTGCAGCATGACCTCGCAGAAATACTGCGCCGTGGTCACCTTTTCAAAGCTGTCGCGGAACTGGAAGAAGACCTCTCTGACCGCCGCTTCCGTCACGTGGTAAACGTTGTTTTTCTCATAGAAGGAAAAATCGCAATAGGAAAACAGGGACGTGCCGCCGTGCAGCTTGCTTTTGGTGCCCCGCGCCCCCTTGGCAAAGGCCCGGATCAGACCTCTGGAACGGGTAAGCACCCACACGATGCGGTCCGACTCCCCTGTCACGGACACCCGGATCACCAAACCGTCAACCGTAAACTTTTCCATCAGTCCAGACCGAAGTTGTGGATGAGGCCCTCCCGGTTGCGCCAGTCCTCCTTCACCTTGACCCAGCATTGCAGATTGACGCGGCAGTGGAAGAACCGCTCCAGATCGCGGCGGGCGGACGTGGAGATTTTTTTCAGCATCTCGCCGCCTCTGCCGATGATGATGCCTTTATGGCTCTCCTTCTCACAGTAAATGGTGGCCTCGATGTCCAGCAGATCGCTGTTCTCCCGCTCCTTGAAGCGCTCGATGGCAACGGCAGTGCCGTGGGGGATCTCCTTATCCAGATATTTCAGCAGTTTTTCACGGATATACTCCGCAGCGATGACCTTTTCCGGCTGGTCGGTGAGGGTGTCATCCGGGAACAGGTGCTCCCCGGGGAAGCTGAGGGCCTTCAGCTCGTCCAGCAGCTCGTCCAGCCCGTTGCCGTCCACGGCGCTGACGGGCACGATGGCGGTGAAATCGCAGAGCTGTGAGAAGGTCATGATCCGCGCCAAAAGGTCTTCCTTGTTCTCCACGGTGTCGATCTTATTGATGGCCAGCACCGCGGGGATCTGTTCTTCCGTGATCCGTTTGATCAGCGTCTTTTCCGCGTCGCGGATCTCGCCGTAGGGCTCCACCACCAGCAGGCAGGCGTCCACGTCCCGGATGCCCGCGCCGACGGCGCGCACCATGGCCTCGCCCAGCTTCGTTTTCGGCTTGTGGTAGCCGGGGGTATCGGTAAAGACCAGCTGGGTATCGCCCTCCGTCAGCACCCCCATGATGCGGGTGCGAGTGGTCTGGGGCTTGGGGGACACGATAGCGATCTTTTCCCCCAGCAGCCGGTTCAGGATAGAGGACTTGCCCACGTTGGGGCAGCCTACGATGGCGATAAACGCGGTTTTCTGTTCGTTGCTCATGAATTATTCCTCGTCCAGATAATAGCTGCCGTTGCGCTTGAGGCCCAGCTGGGTCAGCACGGTTTCTTCCCTCTCACGCATGCGGACCGCCTCCAGCCCGCCGTTCACGTGGTCGTACCCCAGCAGGTGGAACATGGAATGGACCGTCAGGAAGGCCAGCTCCCGCTCCAGCGAGTGACCGTACTCCTCCGCCTGGGCGACGGCCTTTTCCACGGAGATGACGATATCCCCCAGCATATACGCGCCGTTGGCGGGATCCACGTCGTAGACGCCGTTTTCCCCCAGGGGGAAGGACAGCACGTCGGTTTCGCTGTCGATATTGCGGTGCGTCCTGTTGAGTTCACGGATGGTGTCGTTATCCACAAAACGGACGCTGATCTCCGCGGAGCCTTCAAACTGCTCCAGCCTCAATGAGGCGTTGCAGCAGCGCCGCACCAGCAGCCGCACGCCGGACGGGATTTTGACCGCCTTCTGATCGTCCGAAATAATCACCTTGATTTTGTCTGCCATTTTATTATCTCCCTCCACATATATACAATACACAATAAAAACCAATGATGGAAACGACGCAGGGCGCAGTGCTGCTGCCTGCTGCCTTCCTGCCTGAAGCGGCACTGAGGTGCCGCGCTACCAATTTGAAGCGGCGCAGGCGCCGTGCTGATGCCTGCTGCCTGTTACCTATTGCCTGTTACCTATTGCTTATTGCCTATTGCCTATTGCCTATTGCCTATTGCCTATTGTCTATTTACCTATTGCCTGTTTACCTATTGCCTGTTCTTATCGTTTTTTTCATAGGCGCGGATAATATCCTGCACCAGCCGGTGGCGCACCACGTCTTTTTCGGTGAACCGCACGGTCTCGATATCCTCAATATTTTTCAGGATGCGGACGGCCTCTTTCAGGCCGGATTTTTTGCCATCCGGCAGGTCGATCTGGGTGATGTCGCCGGTCACCACGATCTTGGAATTGAAGCCGAGCCTTGTCAGGAACATCTTCATCTGCTCCGGCGTGGTGTTCTGGGCCTCGTCCAGAATGATGAAGCTGTCGTCCAGCGTGCGCCCGCGCATATAGGCCAGCGGGGCCACCTCGATATTGCCCTTTTCCTGATATTTCTGGAAGTTGTCGGCCCCCAGCATCTCAAACAGCGCGTCGTACAGGGGCCGCAGATAGGGATCCACCTTCTGCTGCAGATCGCCGGGCAGGAAGCCCAGCTTTTCCCCCGCCTCCACCGCGGGCCGGGTCAGGATGATCCGGTTGACCTCCTTGGCGCGGAAGGCCTTGACGGCCATGGCGACGGCCAGATAGGTTTTTCCCGTACCGGCGGGACCGACGCCGAACACGATGGTGTTTTTATTGATAAGATCGATATATTTTTTCTGCCCCAGCGTTTTGGGCTTGACCGGCTTGCCCGCCGTGGTGATACAGATGCAGTCGGAAGCGATGGAGGGCAGCTTGTCGTCGTTGCCCTCGTTGACCAGCGAAATGCAGTAGCGCACGTTCTGCTCGGTCAGCGCCTCGCCCTTGTTCAGCAGCATCATCAACCCCTCCACGGCCTTCGCCGCCTTGGAGACCGCCTCCGGCTCGCCGCAGATCTTCAGCGCGCCGCCCCGGTTGACGATATCCACGGCATACTCCTTTTCCAGCATGCGGATATTTTCATCAAAACTGCCGAACAGGCTCACCGTCTGTTCCATGCGGTCAATATTGATCGTCTGTTCGTATTTTTCGGTGAACATCATTTTTCCTCCGTCAGGTCAGATTGTCGATAATACCGGCGTAGAGCTTTTCCGGCGCCCGGAGGAAGCTCTCCCCCACCGCCTCCGCCTGCAGGATATCCGCGGCGTAGAGCACGGTTTGCAGCATCACTTCGCCCTTGTCGCTGACGGTCATGATCACGTGATAGCCCCGGTCCAGCTTTTTGATCTCCACGTCGGTGGTGCCGCGCATCTTTTCACGGGCCACCATCCCCACCGCCGCCCTGACGACGGTCTCGCGGACGTTGATGGGAAGATCCGTATCGAGCCGCCCGGCGTATTCCCGTCCGGCCTCCGTCAGGGAATAGTATTCGTCCCCGTCGTGGGAGGATACCGTGACGAGGCCCGCCTCCGTCAGAGACGCCAGCGCCGAATTGGTTTCAAAAAAGTTGATGAGCTGCAGGGACTGGATGATCTCGTTGAGGCCGCTCTTGGAGATCTCTGAGGAGATATTCCCCAGCAGGTAACAGAGCAGCACCCGGATCTCGTTTTTCGTCCGCAGCCCGCCGAGGGCGACTCCCTCGGTAAACGCGTCAAAATGATCTGCCATAGTTTTACCCGTATCAGTCGATTCTTAAATAGTCGTAGGGCGGCACGGAGACCGCGCCCACCGCCACGGAATAGTTGTTGTAATTGACAAGGACCCGGATGCCGGAGCCGTATTCGGTGCAGTAGATGCCGTCGGCGATCTCATAGTGGTCCGTCATGCGCAGCCCCGTCAGGTCGCCCAGCTCTTTCGCGGCGCGGACGCAGAAGGAGGCCGCCGCCGGAAGATGCGCCTCATAACAGGCGTCGGAACGGGAGGAACCCGTCCAGCTGAACCAGGGGGCGCAGCCGTATTCCACGCTGCGAAGCAGCGTCAGCAGCTCTGCCTGCGCGTCGGCCACGGCCGCGCCGGAGTAACAGTAAGAGCCGTGCAGCAGCATGGGCAGAAGGGGCACGGAACGGAAGGCCTCCGATTCCGTCTCGCCGGGATATACCGGCACGCCGGTGATCACGTCAGCGCTGCGCAATGCGTTGAAGTTGGCGCCGTTGACCCACAGGTTTTTCACGGCGGAAAAGGACGAGGCGATTTCAGAAAGCCCGGCGGAAACCGTCGTACGGTCCAGCGTGCGGGCGGAGAAATCAGCCCGCAGCCCCGTGTTGAGATCGGCAAGCGCCACGCCCGTCGCCATCGTATCAACGGCGGCGTTCAAAAAGGCGGAGGCGTTGCCGGGGATGTCCGACCAGCCGGTCAGGATCCGGAGGTATTGCGCCTTTCCCGCTGAGGGGAAGGGATTGGTTTCGGTAAAGGTCCGGCGTTTTCCCGCCAGATCCCGCAGCGCGGGACCGCCGGAAGCAGTGAGCAGCCGCTTGGCAAGGTAAACGCCATAGCCCTGTTTTGCAGCGTAATCGCAGAGGGAATCAAGTGCGCCCTTCCCGCCGCTGACGGGGTCGAGACGGGAGGCGGAGGCGGAGGCTTTTTCCAGCCCGCCTGTCAAAAAGCCGTCGAGGCAACAATTGACCTTGTCGATCCCCTTGGCGCGGAGCTGATTCAGCAGGGATTCCGTCTGCTCCAGGTCGGTCAGCAGCGTATCGGCGGTTCCCTCCAGGCTGCCCGTCACCGTCACGTTGACGGGGAAGGAGGAATCCTTCAGCGGGGCGGCGGAGAGGAACCCGGCGTGTACCAGCAGCTCGCGCAAGGCGGAGGCCATGCCGGAGAAGCTTGCGCTGTCGCCGGTGAGGAAGGCATAGGTCTGCGCCAGAAGCCCTTCATAAGTGACGCCGTAGGCAGTCTCGCCCTTGATCTCCGCCGCCGGCGTCACCTCATACCGGGGGCCGACGGCATAGAGCGCCGTTCCGGCGTCCGCTTCCCGCAGGGTGCGGACTGACGCGAGGGCGTCGCCCTCCGTCACCACGCAGACGCAGGCGCCTTCGCCCCGTCTGACGCCGAAAGCGCCGACGTTGGCGGAGCGTTCGGGCGTATCGTCCGAACCGTAAACGCAGAGCTCCAGATCAGGATATCGGTAAGTCAGCAGCGCGGGATAGAGCGCCGCGCCGCAGCCGTCGGGGATCAGGATAAAATCAGTATCGGATATGTTGACGCGTCCTGCCGTCTGCGGAGGGACCGTCGTCGGCTCCGGCTGGGTCGTCGCGGCGTCCGCGGCGGCGGTCGACGGTTCCGTCTGCTGAGGGGCGACGGCAGGCGACGCTACCGCGGCGGCATTCGCCGCGGCGGGCAGAAATTCCTCTCCGCTTTCCATGATCGCGCCGAAATCAGGCAGAATGGAAATGCGGCTTGATGACGGTGCGTCCGGCCTGGTCGATCGCTTCAATGGTCGCAGGAAGCG
>CAMVNL010000154.1 GCA_947168785.1 uncultured Clostridia bacterium
CTCTCAGAAATGTAACATTTGTGAATAGCGGCACTGAGGTGCCGCGCTACCGATATTACCCTGACAAATCCCTATTGATCCATCCCATAATTATCCGTGATGAACCAAAAAACGAGGAACCTTGAACAGACGTTCAGGGTTCCTTTTCTTTTACGTTGCACGGCACATGGCGCCGTGCTGCCCGATCTTACTTCGATTGGCGGCGGCGCTGTAACGCCCTGCGACAGACGGTTCTCCCCGCCGGGTTATACTGATCCCTGATGAAAAACTGACACAGAGGTGTGAACAGAATTTTCGAGGGGCAAGGCAGACGACGCAGGCGGGCTATCGCCCGGGAAGAAGGATAACGCAGCACCTCGGTAATTCTGTCACAGCGGATGTCAAGTTTTTATCAGGGTTCAGTATCAGTCCGCCAGCGGCAGAAATTGGAGATAGGTATCCGACGCGAAGGATTTCAGGTTGTAAAGCACCATGGCCTGCGTATAGCCGCCCTGCTGCGCCAGACGCAGTACGGAGCCGGGGTAATACCGGGGGTCGATGACGGTGACGGCGTCGTAATCGTGCAGCAGGTAGGGCAAAAACGCGTTGGCGTAGCTGTCCTTCACCAGCAGCAGCTTTTTCCCCGTCCGGTTGGCGGCGGTGATCTCCACCACCGCGTCGTTGCCGCCGAGGAAATACAGGTATTTATCCTTCTCATTCAGCTTTTCCGGCGCGTAGACGGAGGGGCTTTCATTCCCCTTGGCGTCCCTCCGGGTGACCTGCCCCAGCGCCGCAGCGGCGGGGGTGACGATGACGTCCGGCGCGACGCCCGCGAAAAAGCCGAAACGGGAGTAGAGCGTGCCGAAGAATTCCTCCGTTACGGTTTCGGGGGAAAAGGCCTCGTAGGGGGGCGCCTCCTCCCCTGCCGCCGCCTGCACCGCCGAATAGGCCAGATACGCGCCATAGCCGGTCCAGTGGTGGTCGGTGCGGTAGTAGATCGCTTCGTCCTTCGCCGCCTCCAGCGCCGGCCCCACGTCCACAAAGCCGGGAATCTCCCGCAGCGCGGCGAACAACGGCGCGGCGTCAACCGTGCGGGCAAAGGCGGGCAGTTTTTCCGGAGAGAGCTGTGTGGCGGTGGGCGCGACGACCGTAGTCAGCGGAATGCCCGCTTCCCGCAGCGCCGCCGCAAAGTCCTTCACGGCCTGCACGTTTTTCTCAAACATGGCCGTATCCTTTTCCTCAAAGCCGTCGATCAGCGTGCGGTCCTTTGCCAGAAACACGCCGTTGTTCTCCCGTTTGCCGGCCAGCAGCCCGGTCAGCGTGTTCAGGCTGACCCAGGCGTCCCGGCCCACAAAGTGGTCGCTCAGATACTCGCTGAGATCCTTCATGAAGGTGCCGTCGGCGAGGGTCTTGCCGTCCGGCGCGTGAAAGGACGCCAACATGCGGTTCTCATTGGGGGAGAACTCCCTTTTCGGCAGCAAGAGCGTCAGCAGCGAAAGCGCGGCCGTCAGCAGGGCAAAGATGGCAATAAAAATCTTGTTTTTCATCTGTCAGAACCTGAAATAAATAAACGGGTTGTAGCTGCTGTTGACGAGGCTTGCCACGCTCAGCAGGAACAGCAGCAGGTACCAGAGCGTTTCGGCGCAGAAGAACGCGGCGCTGTCGCCGCACTTTTTCCGCAGCCCCTCCGCCAGCTTTTTGCCGAGGGGGAGAGAGGCGAAAGCGGCGACGCACAGCAGCAGGACGTTGCCCGCCAGCAGGCCGGGCAGCGCGGGGGAAGCGCCCCCGTTGGCGCCGAACATGCCCGCGAGAAACTGCCCCAGGCCGGTGAAATCCTCATTGGCGAACAGCACCCAGCCGAACAGCACCGCCAGCAGCGTATAGAGGCGGCGCACCGCGGCGGGGGCCTTTTCCAGCAGCTTTTTCAGCAGCAGCTTTTCCGCCAGCAGCAGCAGGCCGTAATAAACGCCCCACAGAATGAAATTCCAGCTGGCCCCGTGCCACAGGCCCGTCAGCAGCCAGACGATCAGAATGTTGCGGATCTGTTTCGCCTTGCCCTTCCGGTTGCCCCCCAGCGGAATATACACGTATTCCTTGAACCAGGTGCCCAGCGACATATGCCAGCGGCTCCAGAACTCGGTGATAGTGGAAGAGATGTAGGGATAGTTGAAATTTTCTTCAAACCGGAAGCCGAACAGCAGGCCGAGGCCGATGGCCATATCGGAATAGCCGGAAAAATCGAAATAGATCTGCAGGCTGAACGCCAGCGCGGCCAGCCACGCGTCGGCGGCGGGCAGGGCGGAGCCGCCCTCCGTCAGCTGTGTCCAGAGCAGCCCGGCGCTGTTGGCCAACAGAACTTTTTTGGCAAGACCGGTCAGAAAGCGTTTCAGCCCCTGCGCCGCCATCTCCGGCGTGGTGCGGCGGCTGACGATCTGCTCCGCCACCGTGGAATAGCGCACGATGGGCCCGGCGATCAGCTGCGGGAAGAGGGAGATATACAGGCCGAAGCTGAATATATTCTTCTGCACCGCCGCCTTTTCCCGATAGACGTCGATGACGTAGCTCATGGCCTGGAAGGTGAAGAATGAAATGCCGATGGGCAGGGCGATCTCCTTCATGGGCAGTTCCAGCCCCGTCACCGCCCGGAGGTTGCTCATCACGAAACCCGTGTATTTGAACACCCCCAGCATCAGCAGGTTCAGGGCGACGCCGAAGGCCAGCGCCGTCTTTCTGGCCTTTCCGCTGTATTTATCCACCAGCCGGCCGAAGCCGTAGTTCATCAGGATGGAGACCAGCATCACCAGCACGTAGACCGGCTCGCCCCAGGCGTAAAAGAGAAGGCTTGCCAACAGCAAAAGCCCGTTACGCAGTTTCCCCGGGCAGAGGAAATAAAGCAGCGCAACGAGCGGCAAAAACAGGAACAGAAATTCTAAACTGCTGAATACCATTCGATCAGAAGAGGCTGTCCAGCGTGCTGCGAACGGCAGAAGCGTCATTGCTCACGCAGAAAACCATGATATCGCCGTTCTGATAGATCACGGCGTTGTTGATTTTGGGCACCTCGGAGGGGACGTAATCCTCATAGTCCTCGGCCTGAACGGTCTGCCTGCCCTCAAAATCCGAACGGATGGAGGAAGCGGACGCGCCGGAGGCCAGCTGCACCACCAGGATCTCATCCGCCACGGCGGCGGAGGCTGCGTAGTAAGCGGCTTCGACCACTTCGGAGGCGTCAATGCCGAAGAGGGTCAGCCCGCGGGAAGCGGTGCTTTCCACCAGCGCCTCGTCAAACAGACTGCTCTTTGCGGCCACGGCGGCGGCCACCTGCGACGCGGTGGGCCGGGTCTTTTCCGTGGGCGGCTCCGTGACGGGCGCAGCCGTGGTGGGGGCGGCGGTCACAGGCGCTGCGGTCGTTGGCGCAGCCGTGGTGGGGGCCGTCGTGGTGGGGGCTGCCGTGGACGCCGGAGCGGTGGTGGCGGCGGTGGTCGTCACCGCCGTGGTGGATTCCTCCGCGGCGGCCGTGGTCACGTCCGTCTTTTTCGCGGAGAGGTTCTCCTCCGTGGAGGTCTCGTCGATCACGATGCCGCTTTTGTTCTTTCCGCAGGCGGCCAGCGTGGGCGCCAGCATGGCCGCCGCTAAAATCAGCGCCGTCAATTTATATTTCATAGCCATATCCTCTCAGTCTTCTCAGATTTCGTCTTGTTATTTCAGTTGTTCCTTCGTCCAGTTGTACCAGATGCGGCAATAGGTCGGGCCGAAGTGAACGCCGTCGGAGGCGGCGTCATAGGGCAGCTGGCCGTTTGCGTTGAGCAGGCCGGGCGGGGTGCCGAGATAGCGGACGCCCTCCGCCTCGGCGACGCTGCGGATCACCTGGTTCTTGGCGTTGACCATCCACATCTTTTCATCGGAAGAGGTCTTGCTGTCGTTGATGGGCAGAATCGCGCTGGCATAGATGATCGCGCCGGGGGCCAGCTCCTTCAGTTGCCGCAGCACCGTGCGGTAGCGGTTGCCCCACCAGGTGTTGTCATAGGTCAGGTCGTTGACGCCGATCATGAGGATCACCACGTCGTAGCCGCGGCCCTCCACCTCGCGCAGCACCGTGCGGCTGCTGCCGGAGATTTTTTTGGAATCAATGGTATCCACGTGCAGACTGACCTTGCCGTACATATCGAAATCATCCGCCACGTTGTAGTTGGCGATGGAGGCGACGATGGAATCGCCGATGACGGCCACCTTCGGCTTCCTGCCGGTGCGCCCGGTCTCGGAAGCGCCGGTGGCGGAGAAGGTAAAGACCAGCCCGTTCATGAAGCGTTTGCCCGTCAGAGGGCTGCCGTCCGCGTTGAAATAATAGGAAACGCCGTCGATCTCCGTCCAGCCGGCAACGACCTCGCCGCAGCGGGCGCAGTGCTTCGCCTTGCCGGGAACGGCATCCACCCAGTCGTGACCGAGGGCCGGCAGCTCTTTTTTCTGCGCCGCGCCGCAGGTCTTGCAGGCGAGGGTCTCGCTGCCGGGGGCGGTACAGGTCGCCGCGACGTATGCCGTCTGTTCGTACGCATGACCGGCCGCCCGCAGCGTGACGGAATGCGTCGCGCCGCAGACTGCGCAGCGTTCAAAGCGGGTTCCGTCCACGGTGCAGGTGGGCGCCGTCGTGTGGGTGATCTCATAGCGGTGCCCCTTGGCGGGGATCTTCATCTCCCCTGCCTTGCCGCAATAGGCGCAGGAATAGGTCATCAGGCCGGTCTCCGTGCAGGAGGCCGCTTCCGTCACGGCAACGTCATATTCGTGGCGGTCGGGCAAGGGGTCCAGGCTGACGGAGCAGCGCAGGGCAAGCCGCGCGTCGGCGGAGGTGATGGCGCCGTCCTCGTCCAGATCCCCGTAGGGCAACACTTCTTCTTTCAGCGCCTCCAGCGCAACGCTGACGCGCAGCAGCGCGCGGGCGTCGTCGGAACCGATTTTTCCGTCGCCGTTCATATCACCCGGCAGCGCGCTTTCCTGCCGCTCGTTTTCGGGAACCGTCTCCTGATCCCGGAAAGTGTAACCGCAGACCGTGCAGGTGTGTGTGGTAAAGCCCGCTTCCGTCGCAGTTGGCAGCGTCACCTCGTCTATATAGTCGCAGGTAGCGCTGAAGCGCTCGCCGCACACCGTGCAGACGGCGGTATGGGCGCCGTCTCCGGCAGGCTCAAAGGCCTCCGCCTCATGCTCGCCGGTGAGAACGCAGGGGGGCGGCAGCGGGTCCGTCGCCGTCGCAAGGGACGGGTCCGCGTCGGTTGCGGACAGCGCCCCGTCCGATCCCGCCGCCGACAGCGCGGGCGGCTCCCGCTCCGCGACCGCGGAAAACGTCGCGAAGAGCGACGTCAGCAGCAGCGCGCACAGCGCCAACGCAACGACGCGCCTGATCATTTTTTTCATTCGATTCACATCCTGTCAGCAGAAAGCCGACCATGCGCCGGCTTTTTTGATTGGCTTTTATTATAAGGGAAACGGTCGGTTTTTGTCAATCGCCTTTGCCCGTTTTTGCCGCTTTCAAGGATTTATTTTCCATTGCGGCATGCCGCAGATAAAAAGCCAGCGCGGTCCCCATATAGGCGTGGCTGTAGTCGGGGGAACCGAAGGCGGCGATCACGTCCTCCACCGGGACGAGGAAACCGTTCAGCAGCTCGTCCGCATCCGGATGCTGCGCGCCGGTGGAAACGAGCTCCTCCGCCAAAAAGCAATGGATATGATTTTTGAACAGGGCGGGATTGGCGCTGCACGTTCCAAGCAGCGTGACCTTTCCGGCGCGAAAGCCCGTCTCCTCCAGCAGTTCTCTGGCGGCCGTTTCCTCGGGCGCTTCCCCGGGATTCACCACCCCGGCGGGAAATTCCGTCGTGAGCTTATCCTCTCCGTGACGCCATTGCCGCACCAGCACAAAGCGGCCCCGGTAGACGGCCACCACCACGACCCAGTCCGGGGCGGTGATGGCCAAATAATCCCCTTTGATGCCGGTGGCGGAGACCTCCGCCTGCCGCCAGACGTCAAACACCGGCGTATGCAGCAACCGCTCCGTCTCTTCCGTGCGCCAGATCAATTCATTGTCGTTCATATTCCGTTTTCTCCTTCCTCCCGCAGGTCCTTATGGCATAACACGACCCTGCCGGCGGCAAAAACAGCCGGCAGGGATGCCTTTCGGGCAGATGGCCCGACAATATCAGATTGAGTTTTGTATCAGGAATTGTAGATATTGGCGTCCGCCAGAGGGACGGTGTAGCAGATGTTGCTGCCGTCTGCCGGTTTGTACATACACTCTGAGTTCTCGTTCGCGAAAATCGAAATC
>CAMVNL010000155.1 GCA_947168785.1 uncultured Clostridia bacterium
TCACGTCGACGTCCGCGGTCTGCGTCACGGGGCTGGTCGTTCGCGACACGGCGAGCTGCTGGTCGTCGTTCGGTCAGGCGATGATCCTTCTTATGATCCAGATCGGCGGGCTGGGCGTCGTCACCGTCGCCGCGTCCTTCGCGCTGCTTTCGGGCAGAAAGATCTCGCTGCTGCAGCGCAGCGCCATGCAGGAGGCCATCACCGCGCCGAAGATGGGTGGGATCGTCCGGCTGACCGGCTTTATTTTGAGAATGACGTTTCTCTTCGAGGCGGCAGGCGCGCTGGCGCTGACGCCTGTTTTCTGTAAGGAATACGGGATCAGGGGCGTGTGGATGGCGTTGTTTCACTCGGTTTCCGCGTTCTGCAACGCGGGCTTCGACGTGATGGGAACGAAAGACGCGCCGTTCTCCTCTCTGACGTCTTATGCCGGACGCCCGGCCGTCAACGTCACCGTGATGCTGCTGATCGTGATCGGCGGGATCGGTTTTCTGACGTGGGAAGACGTGCGTACAAACCAATTCCGTTTTTCCCGCTACCGGATGCAGAGCAAGGTGATCCTTGTGACCAGCGCCGTGCTGATCGTTGTGCCCGCCGTCTTTTTCTTTTTCACGGAATTCAAACGGCTGCCGATGGGCGAACGGATCCTTGCCTCGCTGTTTCAGGCGGTGACCCCCAGAACGGCCGGCTTCAATACGGCGGACCTCACGGCCATGAGCGGCACCGGAAAGGCCGTGATCGTGGGGCTGATGCTGATCGGCGGGTCGCCGGGTTCGACGGCCGGCGGCATGAAAACGACGACGGCGGCCGTTCTGATCGCCAACGCGGTCACCGTCTTCCGGCGAAAGGAAGATGCGCATTTCTTCGGGCGCAGGCTGGAGGGCGGCGCGGTACGGAACGCTTCGACGATCCTGCTGCTGTATCTCGTCCTGTTCATCAGCGGAGGGATCGTCATCAGCCTCGCGGAGGGGCTGCCCGTCGGGGCATGTCTGTTTGAAGCGGCCTCGGCGATCGGCACCGTCGGACTGTCCATGGGGATCACGCCCGCTCTGGGAGCCGTCTCCCGGATGGTATTGATTTTGCTGATGTTCTTCGGCAGGGTCGGCGGGCTGACGCTGATCTACGCGGCCCTGTCCGGGACAAAACGCGTCAGCTACAAATTGCCGCAGGAAAGGATCACCGTAGGGTAAGGAGGAAAACAACATGAAATCCGTATTGCTGATCGGGCTGGGACGCTTCGGGAAACATATCGCCATCGATCTTCACCGGCTCGGGCATCAGGTCATGGGCGTGGACAAAAATGAGGAACGGGTCAACGAAATGCTTCCGTTTGTAACCAACGCGCAGATCGGGGACAGCACGAACGGCGCCTTTCTGGAATCGATGGGCGTGAGGAATTTCGACGTATGCTTCGTCGCCATCGGAAAGGATTTTCAAAGCTCGCTTGAAACGACGGCTACCCTGAAGGAGCTTGGCGCGAAGCTGGTCGTTTCGCGCGCGGCCAGCACGATCCACGCCAAGTTTCTGCTGCGCAACGGCGCGGACGAGGTCATCTACCCGGAAAAACAGGTCGCCAAGTGGGCCTCCATCCGATACACCTCCGATCACATCCTTGATTATATCGAGCTGGACGCGACACATTCGATCTATGAGATCACCGTCCCGAAGCAGTGGGTCGGGCTCAGCATCGGCAACCTCGACATCCGGAAGAGGTACCATATCAACATCATCGGCGTCAAGCAGAACGGAAGGATGGATCTCTCGATCTCCTCGGAGACGGTGCTCACCGGCTCCATGACGATGCTCGTTCTGGGAGAGTATAAGGCGCTGCAAAAATGTTTTAACAGGTAAACGTGGAGCGGATCCTGCCGTAAGAAGGTGATGAAATGGAAGAGATCGTCCTGATCGCCGTCGTGCTTGCCGCCGCCGTCTTCGGGTTTCTTCTTGTGTCGAAATTTGATAAATTCATAGCGGAAAACTTCAGATACGAGCAAAAGGACCACGAAAACAAATCTCCCGACCGGGTCGTGCTGACGGAGCGATCAAGCGACGAGGATATCGCCGAAACGATCGCCCGGTTCCGGGAAACCCACGGGGAGACCCGCATCCTGATCTACGACCCTTCCGACGGGGACGCGGACGGGTGACGCAGACAGAATACCGGTGGACTTATCCGACGGAGTATGCTATACTTATTTCCAAATAAAAACGGATATGCGTATGATGATACGGCAAAAGGAGCGTGATCGGCATGGAACATCACAGCGCGGCGGACCGTGAGTCCGAGCATACGCTGGCCTGTCTCTCCTCCTCCCCTTCCAACGCGAAGATCATCCGGACGGCCGCGAGGATGGCTTCCGCGTTCGGCGGTTCTTTTACCGCCCTTTACGTAAAAACGCCGGACTCGGACAGAATGGAGGAGGCGGATAAAAAACGGCTGGAATATCACATCCGGCTGGCGGAGGAGAGCGGCGCGACCATCACCACCGTTTACGGCGACGACGTTTCTTTCCAGATTGCGGAATTTGCCCGCATCTCCGGGGTGACGAAGATCGTGATCGGCAGAAGCAATTACGCGAGACGTCATTTCTGGAGCAAACCGACGCTGACGGAAAAGTTGACGGAGCTTGCCCCGAATCTGGATATCCACATCATCCCGGACAACACCGTCGGCCCGAAAAAACCCGCTTCCCCTCACGCGTTTTTCCATAAGCTGATTCCGTACCCGAAGGATATCCTGATCACCCTGCTGATCCTCGCGGCGGCGACGGCCATGGGAATGCTGTTTTACCGGCTCGGCTTTACCGAATCGAATATCATCACCGTCTACATCCTCGGCGTGCTGCTGACGTCGCTGTTCACAAGGGGCTACGCCTGCAGCGTGCTGGCCTCGTTTATGAGCGTCACGCTGTTCAATTTCTTCCTCACGGAGCCCCTTCTCACATTTCACGCGTATGATTCCGGGTATCCGGTCACGTTCGCGATCATGCTGGCGGCGTCGATCATCACGGGTACGCTCGCCTCCAAGCTGAAGGACAACGCCAAGCTGTCGGCGCGGGCGGCGTTCCGGACGAAGGTCCTTCTCGATACGAACCAGCTGCTGCAGAAGGCGCGGGACGACGGCGATATCATCAATATCACCGCCGCACAGCTCACGCGCCTGCTGGGCCGGTCGGTGGTCCTGTACCCGGAAAACGGCGGGAACCTTTCAAAGGGGTATCTGTTTCAGGCGGCTCCGGACGAGGACGACCGGGACCTGCTGAGCGAAAAAGAACAGGGCGTGGCGAGGTGGACCTTCGCCAACCGACGCCGCGCGGGCGCCGGGACGGACCGCTTCGGGGATGCGCAATGCCTGTATCTCTCGATCCGGATCAACGAAAAGGTTTACGGCGTCGTCGGCATCCGGATCGGCACGAAAGCGCTGGATTCCTTTGAAAACAGTATGCTGCTTTCCATTCTCGGCGAATGCGCGCTGGCGATCGACAACAGCCGCAACGCGAAGGAGAAAGAGCGTGCTTCCGTAATGGCGAGAAACGAGCAGATGCGGGCCAACATGCTGCGCGCCATCTCCCACGATCTCCGCACACCGCTGACCTCCATTTCGGGCAACGCGGGTAATCTGCTGACGAACTACGACAGGCTGGATGAGGAGACGAGAGTACAGGCCTTTACCGATATCTACGACGACGCGCAGTGGCTGAGAAGCCTGGTGGAAAACCTGTTGTCCGTCACGCGGATCGAAGAGGGCAAAATGAGCCTTCGTTTTTCCATCCAGCTGATCGACGAGGTGATCGAAGAAGCGATCCGGCACGTCAACAGAGGAAGAACGGGCCAGCATATCACCGTTTCATGCGGGGACGGACTGCTGCTGGTGCGGATCGATACCAAACTGATCATTCAGGTGATCATCAATCTTGTGGAAAACGCGGTGAAATATACGCCGGCCGGATCGGACGTCCGGATCACGGCCGAGAAGCGCGGCGATTTCGTTTCCGTCAGCGTGGCCGATAACGGGAACGGCATCCCCGATCCCGTCAAGGAGCACGTGTTTGAACTGTTTTATACCGGCGACAATCAGATCACCGACAGCCGACGCAGCCTCGGCCTCGGCCTGCCGCTGTGCCGGTCCATCGTCAACGCGCACGGCGGGGAGATCTTTCTCAAAGACAACGTGCCGCACGGCTGTGTTTTTACATTTACCATACCATCGGGCGAGGTGAAGATCGATGAATAAACTGCAGATACTGGTGGTGGAGGACGACCCTCCGGTGCGGAACCTCATCACGACCACGCTGAAGGCGCACGAATACCGGTATATCACGGCGGCCGACGGATCGGAGGCGATCGCGCAGGCTTCCGCCTGCAACCCGGACGTCGTTCTGCTGGATCTGGGGCTTCCCGATATCGACGGCGTCGACGTGATCAGGAAGCTGCGAACGTGGTCGACGGTCCCCATCATCGTGATCAGCGCGCGCAGCGAGGAATCCGATATGATCGGCGCCCTTGACAGCGGCGCGGACGATTATCTGACGAAGCCCTTTTCCGTAGAGGAACTGCTGGCGCGGCTCCGCGTGACCGTCAGAAGGATCCTGATGATGCAGGGGAACGCGGCGGCGAACAGCTCGCAGTTTATCAACGGCGCGCTGAAGGTCGATTACGCCGCCGGCTGCGCCTACCTCGATGGGGAGGAGCTGCATCTGACGCCGATCGAATACAAGCTCCTGTGCTTGATGTGCCAGAACGTGGGCAAGGTTCTCACACATACCTTCATCACGCAAAAAATCTGGGGAAACAGCTGGGACAGCACCGTGGCCTCGCTGCGCGTTTTCATGGCGACGCTCCGCAAAAAAATAGAGCCGTCCCCCGATTCTCCTACGTTCATCCAGACGCACATCGGCGTCGGGTACAGGATGCTGAAGGTGGAATAGGACGGCGAAGGTAAACTGTGAATTCAAAGATATTGCATCTCAATTGAACAATATTATATTTCATTATTTTGGAATAGTACACCAGAAAAAATCATATTGAATTAGCTTCCTGTTTTCTGTTTCTGTATCATTGTTGCTCAGCGAATTAAATGTTCCCCTTCAGAAAATCTCCTACCTTGTTCGCGGCGTCCTGCTGCATGCCGGTGGTAACGTGGGCGTAGGTGTCCAGCGTGAAGCCGGCGGAGAAGTGGCCGAGGATATTGGACAGCGTTTTCACGTCCACGCCGTTTTGTAATGCCATCGTTGCGAAGGTATGGCGCAGATCGTGGAAGCGGATGCGGGGTAATCCTGCGCGGTCCAGCACGCGGTGGAGCATATGAAGGACGCTGTCAGGAGAGATCGGGCCGTTCGTCAGCGGCGAGAAGAAGACGTACTCGCTGGCGCCGTTTTCTTTTTTCTGCTTGTCCTTCAGTACCGCCATCACGTCGGCAGGGACCACGATTTTTCGGTAAGAGTTCTTCGTTTTCAGCGGTCCCTCCGTGACTGCGCCGTCGATCCGGCAGATCTGGCGCTGGACGTAAATCGTCCCGGCATTGTAATCCACGTCGGTCCATTTCAGTCCCAGCAATTCGCCCCGACGCAAGCCTGTGGCGATCTCCAGCAAATACATTTCATACACGCCGCTTTTCTTTGCTTCCGCGAAGAAGGCGGCGTTTTTATCCAGCGGCAGCGTTTTCATTTCCACGTGTTCGCCCTTCGGCAGCGTACACGCCTTTGCAGGGTTATACGGGATCAGCTTTTCCGCTGCGGCTTTATCGAGCGCCGGGGCGATGAAGATGTGCACGTTGCGCACTGTTTTCGGGCTGAGCCCTTTCGGCTGCTTTTCGGCTTCCTTCCGCACGATGCGACCTTCTGTCAGCAGCTTGCTGTAGAACTTTTGCAGGTCGGTAGTCCGCAGCTTCGTCAGCTTGATGCTGCCGATGTTGGGTTTGATATGCACCCGCAGATTGCCGCTGTAGGATTCAAACGTGGACGGCCGCATGGTCATCTTGCCGAAATTATCTAGCCAGAACTGCAGCCACGTTTCCACTGTGTATTGCTCCGCTTTCAGAATATCCAACCCCGCCGTCTGCTGAATTGCGGCGGCGAGCTTCTCTTTGACTTCCGCCTGGGATTTGCCCAGCACGTTTTTGAATATCTGCTTCCCGGTCAGCGGATCGTGCCCCGCCGTGTAGCGGCCTTCCCAACGCCCGTCCGCTCTTTTCCTGATGTTGCCCTCGCCATTAGCGCGTCTTTTTGCCATGATGATTCACCTCTCTTCAAGCAACACACAATACCACACTCT
>CAMVNL010000156.1 GCA_947168785.1 uncultured Clostridia bacterium
CCTGAGCCTGCTGTGCGCCTATCTGCGCGGCAGACCCTCTATGCCCTACCACCGCAGCCATGAGCTGTCGCTGGCGCTGGTCAAGAACATTCAGGAGAACGGCGGCGAGATCCGCTACAACAGCGAGGTGACCAAGTTCCTGTATGACGAAAACGGCGTGACCATCGGCGTGTGCTGCGGCGAGCAACGCTTCTACGCGAAGCAGATCATCTCCAATATCATTCCCCATAACGTATTCAACCGGTCCGACAACCGGAAAATCAATCAGCGGATGCGCAAGCTGGCCAACGCCCGCCGCTTCGGCATGTCCGTCGTGACGGTCTATCTGGGGCTTGACTGTACCATGGAAGAGCTGGGCGTGAAGGATTACAGCGTCTTTGTGCAGAGCGACAACAACAGCCGCGTGCAGTTCAACGACTGCAAGGACGGCTTCGGCATGTATATCGTCAACTGCCTCAACCGGGTGATCCCCGACTGCACGCCGGAGGGCACCTGTACGCTGTTCTTCACCATCCCCGTATTCCCCGGCCAGTTCCCGGAGAAGATGGCGCCGCAGGAATACAAGGCCTACAAAAACGATCTGGCCCGCAAATACATTGAAGACTACGAAAAGCTGATGGGCATTTCCATTATGCCGCACATTGAGGAGATCAGCATCGCCACCCCCGTGACCTTCGCCCGCTATCTCGGCACGCCGGAGGGCACCATCTACGGCTATGAAAACAGCGGTGTGGACAACGTGGTGATGCGCACCGCCATGAAGGACCTGGATTACAACATGCCCCACATCCATTACTGCGGCGGGCACTACGTGCGCGGGGACGGTTTTCCTTCCGGCTATATCACCGGAATGATGGCCGCCAACGCCGCCATCAACGAGCTGAGGAGGGACAAATAAAATGGCAAAGCAGAAAACAGGCATTGAACAGCTCAGCGCGGGCCGCTTCCTGAAGCTGGCGGCGGACAGGCTGAAATTCGTCTCGAACGCATCCGACGCGCCGGTCTCCGATCTGAAGGATCACCTTCAGAACCAGCTGGCGGAGGCGCTGCACCCCCACGTACAGTTCCTGACCGTCGGCGAAGTGATCGTCCACAGCGACGATATGAAAAGCTATATCCTGCGGGCCGACCCGCAGCGGGGAACGAAACAGCCCGCCTGGTTCTCCGCCGGTCAGTATCTCAGCATCGCGGTCTTTATCGACGGCAAAATGTATTGCCGCCCCTACTCCATCGCTTCTTCCCCCCGCGACACGCTGGACGGGTTTTATATGATCACCGTAAAGCGCGTGCAGGGCGGCGTTGTCAGCGGTTATATCCTTGATAACTGGAAGGTCGGCTCCTCCGCCGCGGCTTCCGCGCCGCTGGGCGAATTCACCTATGAGCCCCTGCGGGACGCAAAAACCGTGATCGGCATCGCCGGCGGCAGCGGCATCACCCCCTTCCGCTCTTTGGCCAAGGCCATCAGCGAAGGGGACGAGGACTTCAACCTGGTGCTGCTCTACGGCAGCCGGACGCTGAACGACGCGGTTTTCAGCGAGGAGATCGCCGCCATGGCGAAGGCCTGCGATAAAATCAAGCTGGTCAACGTGCTCAGTGAAGAAAAGGTCAGGGGCAAAGAAAACGGCTTTATCACCGCCAAGCTTATCAGGAAATACGCTCCCAAAGAGGGGGATTACTCCATCTTTCTCTGCGGCCCTCAGGCCATGTACCGGTTTGCCGACAAGGAGATCGAAACGCTGAACCTGCGGCGCAAATTCGTCCGCCACGAGCTGTTCGGCGAGTATTTCCATCCCGAAAACGACGCGGAGTATCACGGCGACGCGGAAAAAACCTATCAGGTCACCGTCCGCATGGCGGGCAAGACCACGGTCATCTCCTGCAAGGGAGGCACCTCGCTGCTGCGGGCCATGGAGGACGCCGGGCTCAATCCGCCCAGCGACTGCCGCTCCGGCCGGTGTGGCTGGTGCCATTCCCAGCTGCTTGCCGGCGAGGTCTATACCCCCGCTTCCGTGGACGGACGGCGGGAAGCCGACCTGATCTACGGCTATATCCACCCCTGCTGCGCTTTCCCCGAGACGGACGTGACCATCGACGTGCCCCCGATGCCGGGGCTGTAAGATTTTCTGAAACAGGAGGCTGCAAACATGAAAAAAGTACGTGTGGGGGTGCTGGGCGCGCACCGCGGCAGGACCATGATCCAGTACTGCAAGCAGGCGGAAAACGCGGAAGTGGTGGCCGTCTGCGATAAAGCGCCCTATGAGCTGGAAAAGGTACGCCGGGAGGCGGAGGGGCTGCCCATCGCCTATTACGATAATTTTGACGAGTTCATCCTTCATGATATGGACGCGGTGGTACTGGCCAACTACGCCACCGAGCACGCCCCTTTCGCCATCCGCTGCCTCAACGCCGGCAAGCACGTCTTTTCCGAGGTGCTGCCCGTGCAGACCATGAAGGAAGCGGTGGAGCTGGTGGAATCAGTGGAAAAAACCGGGCTGATTTACGCCTACGGTGAAAACTACTGCTATATGGCCGCGCCCCGCGAGATGCGCCGCTTATACAGAGAAGGAAAGATCGGCGTCTTTGAATACGGCGAGGGAGAATACGTCCACAACTGCGAGTCCATCTGGCCGGAGATCACCTACGGCGAGCCGGACCACTGGCGCAACAATATGTATTCCACCTTCTACTGCACCCACTCCCTCGGCCCCATTCTCCATATCACCGGGCTGCGCCCCGTCTCCGTGGTGGGGTTTGAAAGCAGCAACAACGAGCGCCGCTTCCGTCAGGGCAGCCGCGCCGCGAGCTTCGGCGTGGAGATGGTGACCCTTGAAAACGGGGCGCTGGTCAAGAGCATCCACGGGGGGCTATATAAAAATAATATCTCCTACGTGGTCTACGGCTCCAAGGGACGGATGGAATCCGCCAGAGAGGACGCCGGGATGCAGATGTTTGAACGCATTTACGTCAACGCGGACGAGGTGGAGGCCGATTACGCCCATCCCGGCAAGATCGAAACGTATCTCCCCGCGGAACGGGAGGAGGAGAGCAAGGCCTTCGGCCACGGCGGTTCGGATTTCTGGTCCATGTACTATTTCATCCAGCGGATCCTCGGGGACGAAACCGCCGATACCATCGACGTCTATGAGGCGCTGGATATGTTCCTGCCGGGCATGTTCGCCTTCCGCTCCATTCTGAAGGGCAGCCTGCCGATGGAGATCCCGGATCTGCGCGACCCGGCCCAGCGGGACAAGTGGCGCAGCGATACGGCCTGCACCGATCCGAACGTCGCGGGCGACCAGCTGCTGCCCACCTGCAAGGGCGGCACGCCGGAGATCCCCATGGAGGTCTACGAAAAGGTCCGCCGGGACTGGGAGAAATTCCTGGCAGAAAGAGAAGCCAGAGAAACGCAATAAAACTGTCAATCATGCAGACCGCCGGAGAAGCGCTTACTTCTCCGGCGGCATTTTCATATATTTCTTCTGTTTATCTTTGGTTTTTACTATCCTACGCCATCAGACCGTTGGCGACGCACCAGTCGTGGAAAGAGCGCAGGCTGCGCAGCCGGGCGGAGGAAAGCTGCTGGCCGCCCCGGTTGATCGCCTTCATTCCGGCAACGCCCTGCAGCTGCACCAGATATTTGGCGGAGCAGTTGAAGCCGCTGTCGATGGCGTTATCCAGCAGGATGATTTCGTTATAACGCTGCTCGGCCAGCGCCATATCGCCGCTCATGAACGCCTCGAAGAAGCGCTGGAAGAAAGCGCCGCCGCAGGCTGTGGGCGTCGCCATAACGCCCCGGGCCCCCGCCTTGAAGGCGTCAAAAAGGAAGGGCATATTCGCCTGGATCACGCAGGATTCCCCTTTTTCCTCGATCTTGGAGGTGATGCCTTCCAGCGTGCAGGTGGTATCCTTGATGCCGTAGATGCCGCACTCCCGCACCAGCCTGCCGTAGCATTCGCCGCTGATGAGATGGGGACGCAGGCCGGGGAATTCGTACATGAACACGGGCAGATCGGTGAATTGTTTCAGCTCGCCCACGTAGCTGACCAGCCGGTCGGGATCGTTGCCGAAGCCCTTTGTCGTAAAGACGATGCCATCCACGCCCGTGGCGGTCATGCGCTTGACCTCTTCCACCTGGGCGAACCAGGAGGGTTCCATGTTGGCGGTGGCGACGACAGTGGTGTTACCCTTGTGCTTCACGGTCAGTTCCGCCAGCTTCAGCCGCTCCTCCAACTTCAGCTCCGCCATTTCGGAGCTGCCGCAAACGGCGAACAGATGCCCGACGCCCTGCGATACCTGCCAGTCGGCATATTCTTCATAGGCCTCGTAGTTGACGGAAAGATCGTCGTGGTAGGGGGTCAGCATCAGGGAATAGATTCCGGTATAGTTTTCAGTTAATTTTGACATGATCGTCTTGCGCCCTTTGGCGCAGCCTCCTGTATAAAATCTTTTTCAATTTGACAATCGCTTCAGCCCTTCGGGGCGTACAGCGCGATGTTCAGGTCAACCCTGCCGTTGATGCCGCTGACGGAACCGCTCTCGGTGTACTGCCAGATCCAGTAGTCATAGACAAAGGACGGATAATCGGCGTATTCGGCATACCAGAAACGGTAGGTGGACAAAAGCGAAAGCTGCAGGCTGAAATAACCGTGCTCACGGTTAAAGTAGATCACAGACTGATATCCTTCGGCCTCCATCTGATCACAGAACGCCTTGCAGAAGGACGTGATCAGTTCCGGCGCGATATTGGCGGTCCGGGCGGAAGCGTCCGACACGTGCTCCCAGTCGTAGGCGACGGGGAAATCCAGCGCGCGGCCATTGAGGAGCTGCAGCACGTACTGCGCCTCCTGCGCGGCTTCGGCAATGTTGACCGCCTGTGAGAAGAAATAGACGCCCACTTTCAGGCCGGCCGCACGAGCACCGGCGTAGTTTGCTTCAAACTTTTCATCCTCATAGATCTTGCCTTCGGGGCCGTACCCCCTGCCGCCGATGCGCAGCATGGCAAAGTCGATGCCATCCGCCGCGACGGCGTTCCAGTCGACGTCGTCCTGAAACACGGAAACGTCGACGCCCGTAAGCGTCTGGACGGATTCATCGTCGTAAACGAAACGGCCGTTATCAAGCCTCCGAAAAAGCTGCGGGTCAAAGACGCTCATATCCACGTTTTCAAAAACCGGCACTTCTTTTCCGTTCACGTCGGTCACATATTCCGGCTCGGCGGCAGTTGTCGGTTCCGTGGTTTCCTCCTCGCCGAACAAAGATAACCGGCAGCCGGAAAGAGACAGCAGCAAGGCGGCGCAGAGCAGGACGGACAGCAGTTTTTTCATCATCAAGCAACCTTTCTCAACGGTTTTTCAGGTCGTTGAGGTCGTAGGGGGTGGTCTGGTAGACAAAGTAGTTGAGCCAGTTGCAATAGAGGAGATTTGCGTGGGCGCGCCATCTCACGACGGGGGGCCGGGTGGGATCGTCCTCCGGGAAATAGTTCACCGGCATTTCAATGGGCAGCCCCTTGGCGAGGTCCCGCTCGTATTCCTCTTTCAGCGTTTCGGCGTCGTATTCCGAATGCCCCATGATATAGACCTGACGGCCCTTATCGGTCATGATGGCGTAAACGCCCGCCTCCGGCGAGGAAGCGAGGATCCGCAGCTCCGGGTGGACCTCGATATCCTCCCGCCGGACGGAGGTATGGCGGGAATGGGGCACCCAGAAAACGTCGTCGAACCCCCTGAACAGGATGGAGCGCTTATATTCCACCGTATGGCGGAATACGCCGAACATTTTTTTCGGCAGCTCATATTTATTGATGCCGTAATGGTAATAAAGACCGGCCTGCGCCCCCCAGCAGATATGCAGCGTGCTGTGAACGTGGGTCTTGCTCCACTCCATGATCTCGCACAGCTCCTGCCAGTAATCCACCTCTTCAAACGCAAGATGCTCCACCGGCGCGCCGGTGATGATCATGCCGTCGAAATAGCCGTCCTTGATCTCGTCAAAGGTCCGGTAGAACGCCAGCATGTGCTCTTCGGAAACGTGCTGGGAAACGTGCGTCGCGGTGCGCACCAGCTCCAGCTCGATCTGCAGCGGCGTATTGCCGAGGATGCGGGACAGCTGGGTCTCCGTGGTGATCTTTTTCGGCATCAGGTTCAGCACGATGATTTTTAAGGGGCGGATATCCTGCGTGATGGCGCGGGTCTCCGTCATGACGAATATGTTCTCTTCCGCCAGCGTTTTCACCGCCGGAAGCTCGTTCGGTATCT
>CAMVNL010000157.1 GCA_947168785.1 uncultured Clostridia bacterium
TACCGGAGTTGTCAATAACCCCACGATTTGTTGACAACAAATCCCACAATTATCCGTGATGATCCACAAAAAGTCATCATGACATCCGTTGTCACGAGATTGACACGGATGTTTTTTTGTGTTATATTCCAATTGGAAAATAATGATATTTTCATATCAAAACGGGAGGAACTGACATGAACCGGACCATGAAACGAGCGTTTTCGCTCATCCTCTGCCTGCTGATGCTGGCGACGATCGCTCCGCTGCGGTTTCAGGCCGTCGCAGCCACACCGGTGGCAGGCGACGTGAACCTTGACGGCGAGGTGGGAAGCGACGACGCGCGGCTGGCGCTGCGGGCCAGCGTGAAGCTGGAAACGCTTTCCGCCGACCAGACGAAATGCGCCGACGCCAACCGGGACGGCGAGGTGGGAAGCGACGACGCAAGGCTGATCCTGCGGGCCAGCGTGAAGCTGGAAACGCTGAAGCCCCTGACCGTGGAAATGAAACGCACCGCGCTTTCCGGCGCTGCTCTTGCCCCCTACCGATCCGCCGAGTACGAGATCGTGCAGCTGGATTCCGTCACGGACGGCTCCGGCGGCCACGTGATCCTCGACGACTACGTGACCATCACCTTCGATCTGCCCAAGGGCCTTTCAGAGCAGGAGAAGCTGTCCTACGCGGGCGTGTACTTCAACGAAAACAACGAGCCCTTCTATCTGCTGCCCGATCCCGACGCGCTGGACGAGGACGTGATCAGCTTCCGCACGCTCCATTTCAGCACCTTCGGTCTGGTGCACATGACGGAGAAAAAGAAGATCGAAGTGTGGTGCGACAGGGCGGCCGCGCAGGACGTGACCCGCCGCATCAGCGAGGAGGAAATCACCCCGCAGCTGACGGAGATGATCGACGACGCACTGAAGGGCTACGGCATGGGCAAGAACCAGTACGCCGGGGCGATCGTGCGCTATATCCTCTCCCATGACACCCGGGGCGAGATCCTGACCGCCGCCGTGGACGGCAATATGGAAGAGCTGCGGTCGAAGCTCATCAGCGGCGCGGGCGAGTATATCCTCGGCCGGTTCCTCAAGGGCGAGGACGACGACGTCATCACCCAGTCCTTTGGCGACCATGAGGCGGCCATCCGCAAGAGCATGAAGGACAAGGACTACGCCACCGCCACGCTGGAGATCGTCAAGAACCTCGAAAAGAACATGTTCCCCGCCGTCAGCTACACGGAGAAATTCGCCGGGCTGGTGGACAAGCTGGCGGACATCTGGACCGACGACATGATGAACGAGCAGTACGCGGTGTACGAGCGTATGATGAACGAGGACGGCTACGTTTCGGACGGCGACTGGGGGATCATCTATACCCAGCTGCGGGGCGCCGCCAACCGGCTGAGCAGCAAGGGCGTCAGCGAACGGCAGCTGCGCGACAAATTCGCCCAGCGCTACAACAAGGAAAAATACGAGATCGGCCCCCGCCGGGAGGAGCTGAAAAAGCTGGTGAAGACCTGGGAGGAGGACAGTTTGCTGGAAAACCGGTACTGGCCCACAGGCGGCAGCAAAATCGGCCATCCCGCTATCACGGACAAGCTCAACTCCCTGCTGGCGATCCGGAACATGCTCAAGCGCGATATCCTGACCGTGGACGGGCGTTTCCGCAAGGGCAAAAGCTTTGAATGGCACACCGACGACGAATTTCTGGACCACGCGGTATATAAGTGGGTCACGCTGGGGCCGACCCGCCGGGCGGAATTCTTCCAGTGGCTGCGGGATGAGGGCGTCATTACCGCGCCGCCCGTCACCTACCCGCCGGATTACGCCTGGGTGCTGGTAGACACGAAGGTGGAAGTGAACGAGAACACCAACACCGGCATTTATAAGGATACCTACTCCGCGTCACAAGGGCAGCATTCCCACACGGCGGCGTACATCGGCGACGAGGAGAAGCAGCAGCACGCGTCCTTTACCGGCGCCTGCGACGCGCCGCCCGCCGTGATCCGCGACGGGGATGAGGTGGTGCTGCACCTGTCCCTGAACCTGACGGACAGCAACGACAAGGATTACCACTTCGGCGAGTACGCGTCCGTGCGGCGCGATATCCCGGATATGGGCATCGGCACCGTCTACTCCGGATTTGAAAGATTCAAGGCGACGGTCGAGGGCGAACCGGACAGCTGCAGCGTGACGGCCATCGGCGACTGGGGCAACCCGCCCGTGCGTATCACCTCCGCGACGGTCTGCCATACCTTCGGAGGGCCGTCCAAAGAGGAGGCGAAAAAGATGGACGACGGCAGCTACCGCATCGCCATCTACTTCTCCTGCTGCGGCGCGCAGACCGTGTGGGTCTATGAATGGAAAAACCTCGTGGACTGAGCCCCGCCGCATAACGCGATAGGGCGGAATAGAAAAAGGGGCTGCTGCGGTAACAGCCCCCATGAAGCAAGGTTCCCTGAACAAAAGCGTTCAGGGAGCCTTTTCTTTTTCAGGAAACGCAGCACGGCGCCTTGCGCCGTTAATCGGAACTGCGTTGCAACGGTGCGGGTCTCCGGTGGAGACCTCTGCCGAAGGCAGAAGCACCGACCGAGCCGGCAGGCGAGACCGCAAGGCGCCGTGCTGCATGATTGTTTGTGCCGTCTGACGCAGCTGAGGCTGCGTGCTACGAGGCGAGGCCGTGGGCCTTCTCCCACTCGCTGGGGAGGAAGGGCTGCTTTTCTTCAAACACCGCCACGGCGTGATGATCGGCAAGGTCGTCGTCGAAATCCACGGTAAACGCGGCCTGAAGGCCGTCATAATCGTCGTTGAAACGCGGCAGGCCGTCCGCCTCATCCATTGCCATGATATTCAGCGCGGGGGCAAAATCGCCGTAAACACAGACGCGCAGCTCCCGGTCGGCGTACATCACGGCGTCGTGCAGGGGGACGAACAGATACGCCACGTCATCCACGATGATGAACTGGCCGTCGTAATGCCAGACGATGGGTTCAACGCCCTGAATGAACAGCGCGCAGCCCATCTTGTGGTGAAGCTCCGATTCGTCCGCGCAGCCCAGCACCGGGCCGCCGTCGTCGGCGGAAACGGTCAGCACCGCGTAATACTCCTTTTTCGCAGTAAAGATCAGCGAATCCGCGTCGTCGCGGTTGTTCATCCTGTTGAGCAGCGACGCCAGATCCGCCTTGACGGCGGTTCCGTCCAGCACCGCCTCCATGGACACCGTCTGCCCGGCGGTCTTCACGGAGCCCTTTTCGACCCGCACGCCCTCGACCCCCTCCACGGAGCCGTCCGCCAGGATCTGCGCCAGGTGGGAATCCTCCAGCTGCAAAAAGCGCTGCGCTTCGTCGGGCATGGTAAAGTGGACCACCGCTCCAACCGTCGCCGCGAACACCACAACCAGCGCCGCCGCGATCAGCAGCGCCCTTGCGCTCTTTTTTGCAAAAAACGATTGTTTCATCACGGTATCCTCCCCCTTTTCCTCCAGCTTTTTCCGCAACAACCGCTTGGTCTCTTCGTTGAAATCGTCTGCAAACGCAATGCCGTCAAAGGCCTCTTTGAAATCGTTCCGTTCCATCGGTCAATCCTCCTGCAATATCGTTTTGAGCTTTGCCCGCCCGCGGGAGAGCCGCGTGCCCACCGTGGCGGCGGGCAGCCCCAGCAGCCGCCCGATCTCCTTGAGGGAGTACCCGGCGTAGTAGTGCAGATACAGCGGCGCGGCGTACTGCTCCGGGAGGGCGCGCACCGCCTCCAGCAGGGCGTTTTCCGCCTCCGGCGCGGCGGGTTCCGGCGCCTGTTCCAGCGGCAGGTCGCCGCGCGAGGCGCGCTTTTGCAGGTCGGCCGCCCGGTGGAGGGTGGCCCGGATCAGCCACGCCTTTTCGTGGGCCTCGCTTTTGAAGGTCACCTCGTGCTCCAGCAGATAGAGAAAGACCTCCTGCACCGCGTCCTGCGCGTCGGCGGCGCTGCGCAGGCGGGAAGAGGCCAGCCGCAGCAGCAGGTCGCCGTAGGTATCCACCAGCCGTTCCACCGCCTCGGCCGTGCCGTAGGAAATCATGCGCGTTCACTCCCTTTCACCTGGAATACGATTGAGCGGAGCGGAATTTTTCAGGGAATCTTATTTTTTTGACTTCAAACGAAAGATTTTTTACAACCGAAACCGGACGCAAAAACAGACGTATCTTTTTTCGTTTGATTTTACGGTTGCTTTCAGACGAAAAAACAGTATAATGGAAGAAAGTATTCAAGGGAGAGTCGCCGCATGAAATGTTTTGCTGCTTCTGATAAAAACATCGCTGTCGAGGGCCTTTACGGCTTTGCACAGACCGGGCGGTTCCGCCGGTACACGGACGAGATCGTGGAAAAATACCCCCGCCTGCAAGAGGCGGACAGGAAATGCGCCGGGGCGCGGCTGCGCTTCCGCACGGACAGCCCCACCGTGACGGTGGCGTTCCGCCTTTCCCATCAGTACGTGGACCGGGGCATGTCCTTCTATCAGGCCAACGCCGCCTACGCCTACGTGGGGGAGTATTCCCATTCCCGCTACGCGGCGCTTTTAAGCGCGGATAACAGCTATGAAAGCGATACCATCTCGGCGACTTTTCAGAACGGGGGCATGAACGATATCACCGTCTTTTTTCCCCACAACCCCACGGTGGAGGATATCACGGTGACGCTGGAAGACGGCGCGGCGCTGTACCCGCCCACGCCCCACAAAATCGCCCTGCCCTTCGTGTTCTACGGTTCCTCCATCACCGAGCAGGGGCACACCTCCACGCCGCTGGCCTACCCTTCCCTGCTCTCCCGGTTTTTCGACGCGCCACTTTACAACTTCGGCGCCTCCGGCAACGCGCAGGGGGAACCGGAGCTGGCGGAGCACCTGGGGAAGATCCCGAAATCCGTCTTTTTCTACGACTACGACCACAACGCCCCCACCGTGGACCACCTGCGGGCGACCCACGAGGCGTTTTTCAGGCGCTTTCGCCAATTTGACCCGGAAACGCCGGTCATCATGACCAGCCGCCCGGCGGATGACTCGCCCGAAACAGAAGAACGCGCCGCGATCGTCAGGAGAACCTGCGAAAACGCGGCGCGGAACGGCGATAAAAATGTTTATTTTGTGGATGGAAGGGCTCTCTTCGGAGACGTGGACCCGGCGATCTGCACCACCGACCGCATCCACCCGAATGATCTTGGGCATTATATGATGGCGAAGACGCTGGAGCAGCTGGTAGCACGGAGCCTCAGCTCCGTTTCAACATCCGGATAAGACGCCGCTGAGGTAGCGCGGCACCTCAGTGCCGCTATTTACCAGAGCTAAATTCAGCAATCTGGAAAATCCCCTGAACCGTTTTTTTCGACATTACCTTTTTTCACTTCACAAAAAAAAGTTTGTTTACGTCACAAGCGGCACTGAGGTGCCGCGCTACAGGGGTTCACCGGATCAGGGAAAAACCAACAACCACGGACGCAAACACGATAGACACCATCGACAGGAGCTTAATAAGGATATTGATGGCGGGGCCGGCGGTATCCTTGAAGGGGTCGCCCACGGTATCGCCCACCACGGCGGCCTTGTGGTTTTCGCTGCCCTTGCCGCCGTGTACGCCGCTTTCGATATACTTTTTGGCGTTATCCCACGCGCCGCCGGAGTTGGACATGAACACGGCCATGAGGAAGCCGGAGGCGGTGGCCCCCGCCAGCATGCCCACCACGCCGGTGCAGCCAAGTACCAGCCCCACGATGATGGGGGCGGCCACGGCCACCACGGTGGGCAGGATCATCTCCCGCAGGCTCGCTTTCGTGCAAAGGTCCACGCAGCGGGCGTAATCGGGATCGGCCTTGCCCTCCATGATGCCCACGATCTCTTTGAACTGGCGGCGGACCTCCTTCACCACGCTTTGGGCCGCGCGGCCCACGGAATTCATGGTGAGGGCCGCGAAGACGAAGGGCAGGCACGCGCCGATGAACAGGCCGATGAGCACGGTGGGATTGGTGATATTCAGGTTGGCGATGCGGTCAGCGCCGCCGGGGAAGCTGTTGACCTTGTCGATATAGGAGACCATCAGCGCCAGGGCGGTGAGGGCGGCGGAACCGATGGCAAAGCCCTTGCCGGTGGCGGCGGTGGTGTTGCCGAGGGAATCCAGCGCGTCCGTGCGCTCACGGACCTTTTCATCCAGCCCCGCCATCTGCGCGATGCCGCCGGCGTTATCCGCCACGGGACCGTAGGCGTCGGTGGCCAGCGTGATGCC
>CAMVNL010000158.1 GCA_947168785.1 uncultured Clostridia bacterium
GGCAACCCTTTCGGGCTACCCGGTCGTTTTTTGTGGAGCTTAATGCAACAGCCCCGTATTTATTATTCATGCGGCAATTAAATAGTTGGAAATAAGAATGGTTGTGCTGCCGCATTAATAAAACGATCATAACGCCGTTTTTTTGCCGTTTTACGGCAAAAAACATGGCGAAATATTACTTCGGCAATCATAAAACCGTCGTTTATCATTCAAATTTTTTAATTGCCGAAGTAATAATATCCGACGCTCCGTTACAGATCGAAGCCGCCGAACACGTCGGATTCGATATAGTCCACGTCCATGTGCTTGAAGCGCTCAAACGCCTCCGGCGTGTTGACCGTCCACACCGCGACCTCCAAGCCCCTGTCATGGAACTGACGGATCATCTCATCGGTCACGACGTTATAATCCACATCGATGGAAAAACCGTAGTCAAAGCAACGCTCGTAATGCCGTTCATTGCTGCCGTAGGTAAGCATCAGGGGCAGCTCGGGGAACTGCTGATGCGCACGTAGCAGGTTATCAAAATCAAAGGACTGGAAGATGCACTTTTTGAGATCGTACACTTCCGATACCATGTGGAAGACCTCCCCCACCTGCTCGTCGGTAAAAGCGCCCTTCAGCTCCACAAAACAGATCATATCATGCTCACGCATGATTTCAAGGTACCGGCGGAAGGTGCAGAGATAGACTTCATCGTCGGTCTTGTCGTTGCGCAGAGGCTTGGCGGTCAACTGTGCAAAAGTGGACTCGCTGACGATCAGGGAGGTGCCGTCCGCAAACACCGCGTCATGGTCGTGACTGGTCACGTAAACGCCGTCTTTCGTGCGGCGGATATCCGTCTCCGCCCCGCCTGAGCCGTGGCGGGCGGCCTCGATAAAGGCCTGCACGGTATTCATCAGGTATTTGGAACTATACCCGCGATGGGCAATCATACAGATTTTTTTCATGAGATCGATCCTTTCTTATTTGTGGAAATGTGATTGTGACGGAATAATACGGCGCAGTACGCTGTGACAGCCGCGCAGGAAATCAGCAAAAGGACGTTATGCAGCTGCCCTGCGGACCGAACGGCCGGCTCATCGGTGGAAACAAAGAAACAGACGAAGGTATCATACAGCACGAACGCGCCGCACAGGGAGGGAGCCAACAGCGGCATGAAAACCTGCTCCAACGCCCACCCGCATTTTTTACGCAGCAGCAGCATAGCCGAAACAACGGCTATGACGCCCACGGCAATGCCGACGATCATAATCGCAGTATTCTCATCCAACCGCCGCTGCAGCGGCCTGACGACGTTGCAACCGATCAGGCCGACCCAGATCAGCAGACAGAGGAAGACGCTTTGCGCCTTTGCCGGAAGCTTACGCAGCAGATGTTCGCCGGAAGGGGCGTCCGGCGCGGTTTTCAGCACGACGGCAGTGATCGCGCCGCCGGCCAAAAAGCCGGTAAAATACTCCCAAAGGCTCCACGCGGCCCATCCCTCGGGCAGCGTAAAAGATTGCAGCCCATGATAACCGCCGTTATCGAACCAGAAGAACAAATCGGACACGGTGATGGCGACGGCAAACGCGGAGCAGACCGTAAGCCCGATGCGGGCGGCATAGCGGTCCTTGACGATAAACCTTGCGGCGAGGATGGCGGCGATTGACCCAAGTGCAGACGAAAAGGCGGAGACGCAGGCGTAATAGTGCCGCCCTCCGGCGATCTTTTTGGCCCAGCCCTCGGCGTTATAATGTGACAGATAGGCGGCGAAAGGCGTCTGTTCGATCCCTGCCTCCGCAAGCCCCTGCCGAAAGGCCTCCGCCGTCTGTGGCTGCACAAACCGCACGAGTGGATGCGCCAAGCTTGCTTTTGCGCCGTAGGCGATGATCAGAAAAACAACAAGCACAGCGGCGTAATCTCTTAAACGCCACGCTTTTCCGCTGAAGCAACGCCCCAGCATCACGCTGAACACCGCGGCAAGACCGAAGCCCATGCACAGCATCAGGATTACGCCGGAAACGGGGCTGACGGAAATGATCTGCTCCCCCGCCGCGTATTCCACCTTCATCTGACCGGTGATCTGCGTAAGGAGCGTTCCCCACGCGGGGGCGGTCAACATAAAAGAAGCCGCCGTGAACGCGACAAGGGAAAGGCTTGCGCCATCCGGTTTGCCGCGCACGGCAAGCAGATATAACGTCAACAGCATACCGGCGTTCAGAAGACCCCATGCGGCGCCCCAGCCGCCGGTTCCCCGGACGCGCCAGGCAAACCCGGTGAGCAGCGCGCCCACCAAAACAGAGAGTAGATACGACGTATTCAGGCGTTTCATAGGCGTCTCCCGTCCGTTGCAAGCCGATCTCAGATCGTGGAACCGGCAAACTGCGCTTCGTATAATTCCTTATAGAACCCGCCGGCGGCGATCAGCTCGTCGTGGGTGCCGCTTTCGATGATCGCGCCTTCATTCATGACGAGGATCACGTCGGCCTTGCGGATCGTGGACAGCCGATGGGCGATCACAAAGCTGGTGCGTCCCGCCATCAGCTCCTTCATTGCGTTCTGGATCATCAGCTCGGTGCGGGTGTCGACGGAACTGGTGGCCTCATCCAGGATCAGGATGTCGGGGTCCGCCAGAATGGCGCGGGCAATGGTGAGCAGCTGACGCTGCCCCTGGGAAATATTGGTGGCGTCCTCCTCCAGGATCGTATCATACCCGTCGGCCAGCGTATTGATAAAGTGATCGGCGTGAGCCGCCTGCGCCGCGGCGACGATCTCCTCCATGGTGGCGTCGCTTCTGCCGTAGGCAATGTTATCCCGTATCGTTCCTTCAAACAGCCAGGTATCCTGCAGGACCATACCGAAAACGTGGCGCAGCTCGTCCCGCGGAACGGAGCGGATGTCCTTTCCGTCAATGAGAACGGCACCGCCCTTGACGTCATAAAACCGCATCAACAGGTTGACGATGGTGGTTTTGCCGGCGCCGGTGGGACCGACCAGCGCCACCAGCTGACCGGGACGGACCGTCAGATTAAGCCCTCCGATCAGAGGTTTGTCGTCGGAATAGGCAAAATCCACGTTGACAAGCTCCACCGTCTTGTTCCGCCCGGCGTCCAGATGGTCGTCGACGGCGTCCGCCGGTTCGCTCTCCTCTTCCAGCACGTCAAAGACCCGTTCTGCGGAGGCCAGGGAGGATTGCAGATTGTTGGCGATGTTGCTCATATCCACGATTGGCTGCATGAACAGCTTGGAATAGACGAAGAAGACGGTCATCTGACCGATGGTCAGGTCGCCGCGCACCACGAAGATGCCGCCGAAAATACAGATCAGAATATAGCCGATGTTGCTGGTAAAAGTGATAATGGGCATCAGCACGCCGGAATAAAACTGCGCTTTGCGTCCGACGGTACACAGCTCTTCATTGATTTCGGTGAAATCTTCACAGGCCTTGCGGGTATGCCCGAACACCTTGACGACCTTATGGCCGCCGTACATCTCCTCGATATGGCCGTTGAGATCACCCATGGTGCGCCAGTTTTCACGGAAATAACGCCTTGAGACCCGCAGCAACGCCAAAGCGATCAAAAGGCCGGCAGGCAGTACGATCACGGAGATCAGCGTCATCATGGGGCTGATATACAGCATGATGGCAAAAACACCGATCACCGAAACAACGGAGGTGATGCTCTGGATCAGGTTGTTCTGAAACGTGTTCTGGATGTTGTCGATATCGTTGGTGACGCGGCTGAGGATATCGCCCTTGGTATGGGAATCAAAATACCGCAGCGGCAGATGGGACAGCTTTTCATTCAGCATCCGCCGCATCTTGAAGATCAGGTCGCGGTTGAGCCCCGCCATGGTGAAATGCTGTAAAAAGGAGGCCAGGGAGCTGGCGGTATAGATGGCGAGGATGGTGAACAGGATATGCTTGATGCCGTTCAGATCCAGCGGGTTACCGGTCAGCTTGACCTTGATCAGATCGGTGATGTTGTCGATGATATCGCCCAGATACACCGGGCCGATAATGCTCAGCACGGTGCTGACGATGCAGATGACGACGACGAGGATCACCTTGAACTTCTTTTCCGCCAGCAGAGAAAACATCTTTTTGGCGGCGGCCGTCATATTCTTCGGCTTGTCGCCCTGCGTCTTCTTGGTATCGGCGTAATCTCTGAACTTATGATGGCGCTTTTCCCGCGCCTCTTTTGACGCGTTGCTCATACGGTCGCCCTCCTTTCGGCGAGCTCCTCCGGGGAGAGCTGCGATTCCGCGATCTCCCGGTAGACAGAGCAGGTTTTCAGCAGTTCCTCGTGGGTCCCGACGCCGGCGATCCCGCCGTTATCCAGCACCACGATCTTATCCGCGGAGAGGATCGTGCCTACCCGCTGGGCGACGACGATCACGGAGGAGGAGGTCAATTCCTTTTTGATGGCCAGCCGAAGCGCCGCGTCCGTCTTGAAATCCAGCGCGGAAAAGCTGTCGTCAAAGATATAGATCTCGGAACGGCGGACCAGCGCGCGAGCGATGGCGATGCGTTGTTTCTGACCACCGGACAGGTTCGTACCGCTCTGGCTGACGTGGGCGTCAAGGCCGCCGGGGAGTTTGCGCACGAAATCCGCCGCCTGCGCCAGCTCCAACGCGCGCCAGATTTCTTCTTCGGTAGCGTCCATTTTGCCGAAACAGACGTTTTCACGGACGGTGCCGCTGAACAGAGAAGCGCTCTGCGGGATAAAACCGATGAGGGAGAACAGCGTCTCGCTGTCATAATCCTTTACGTTGACGCCGTCCACCTCCACGCTGCCGGAGGAAGCGTCGTAAAGCCTCGGGATAAGATTGATCAGGGTGGATTTGCCGCTGCCTGTGCCGCCGATGATCGCCGTGGTCTGACCGGGCAGGGCAGTAAAGGTGATATTTCGCAGCACCGTCTCCTTTGCCCCGGCATAGCCGAAGGAGACGTCGTTGAAGGCGACAGTGCCACGAAGGGAACCATCCGGCGAAACAGGCGTTTCAGGCTGCGCCAGCTCCGGCTCCAGATCCAGCACCTCAAGGATCCGTTTTGCGGAGATGGAAGCGCGCGGCACGATGACGAACATGGAGCCCGCCATCACCAGGGCGGAAACGATCATGATCATGTAGACGATGAAGGCCTCGAGATCGCCGATGGTGTTGGCGATTTTCACCGCGTCAACGACCGGATCCATCGCGTTGATATTGTTGGCCGCCGCCAGGATCAGCAGGCAGACGCCGATAAAGGCGAGGATGATACTGAACGGGATCAGAACGGAGAAGATCCGGGCGATCCGCAGGGCAATATCCGCCAGCTCAGCGTTTTTCTCGTCAAAACGGGCGTCTTCATAGGCGGTCCGGTTGAAAGCACGGATCACCCGGATGCCGGAGAGCTTTTCGCGGATCAGGTGATTGAGACGGTCCGTCAGCTTCTGGCGCTTCTTGAACAGCGGATTGACCAGCTTCAGCACGATGGCGGCAAGGCCGGCGATAATGGGCAGCACCGCAAAAATATACATGGCCAGCCTTGCGTTCATGATCAGCGCCATTACGGTGCCGCCGATCAGCATGACGGGGGCCGCCAGGATCATCCGCACGCAGATCAGGATAAAATCCTGCAGCTGTTTCACGTCGTTGGTGCTGCGGGTGATCAGAGACGCGGTGCCGATCTTGTCCACGTCGCACTGGGACAGGCTTTCCACCTTCATAAACACCTTTTCACGGAGGATCTTTCCGTAAGAACTGGAAAGCTTTGACGTAAAATAGGCGTTCAGAATGGAAAAAACCAAGCCAAGCACAGCGCCGATGAACATCAGACCGCCCATTTTCCGGATATAATCCATATCCAGATTGCCGATGCCGTTATTCACGATCAATGACATCAGGGCAGGCAGCAACAAGGCCATGCCCTGACTGAGCAGCATGACCAGCACTGAAATGAAGACGTATTTCTTTATCGGTTTCAGAAACCCCAGTATCCGGATCAATACGGTTCCTCCCGAACAAACTGATTTTTTTTCATTCTAACACATAATTATGAATAAAGTTTGAACGCTTGGTTTCAAGAAAAAATAATCATTGATAATCCTGCCGGAAAAACAAAAAAACGGCCCTGAAAGCCGTTTTTTTTGTTCGGAATCAAAAATCCGATCAGCCGTTATTCTCGGTTGTTGTGGTGGCAGCTTCCTGCTTGCCGGACACGTGAAGAACAAG
>CAMVNL010000159.1 GCA_947168785.1 uncultured Clostridia bacterium
CGAGATTGCTGAAACCCGCGATGTGCATAGCCGAGGTGTTGGGTTAGACCGCGAAGACGGCTTCGCTGAGCTCCAGCTCAGAGACCTTCTCGCCTGCCATATTCAAAACATCAATTTTAGGCATCTCTTATTCCCTCCTTAGGCTTTCTTGACGGCGTCCGTGATCACAACGATGCCGCCTCTTGCGCCGGGAACGGCGCCCTTCACGGCGATCAGGTTGTTCTCAGCGTCAACCTTGACGACGTCCAGATTCTGGATCGTGACTCTCTCGCTGCCGAGATGGCCGGCCATTTTCTTGCCCTTGAAGACTCTCGAGGGGTCGGAGCAGGCGCCCATGGAACCCTGATGTCTGACAACGGGACCGGAACCGTGCGTTTCTTTCAGTCTGCCGAAGTTCCATCTCTTGATGGCGCCGGCGTAACCTTTACCTTTGCCTGTGCCGCACACGTCCACCTTTTCGCCGGCGGCGAAAACGTCAGCCTTGATGATGTCGCCGACGTTGTGAGCGTCCGTGTCGTCGAGCCGGAACTCTTTCAGGACTTTCTTGGGAGCAACGTCCGCCTTGGCGAAGTGGCCCTTCATGGGCTTGTTCACTCTGGCAAGCTTAACGTCGCCGTAGCCGAGCTGGAGGGCGTTGTAGCCGTCCTTTTCGGCCGTCTTCTTCTGGACGACCGCGCAGGGACCGACTTCGAGGACGGTGACAGGGATCACGTTACCCTTCTCGTCGAAGAACTGGGTCATGCCGATCTTCTTTCCGATAAGACCTTTTTGCATTTTGATTTTTCCTCCTTCAGATTATTGGTCGGCTCTCGCCGACTTGACCTGCGGCGTCCGTACGGGTCAATACGGACTGACCGGAATCAATTACATCATTTTGATCTCGATATCCACGCCTGCGGGAAGCTCGAGGTTGGTCAGGGCTTCGGCCGTCTTAGCGGATGGGCGGATGATATCGATGAGCCTTTTGTGGGTTCTCTGTTCGAACTGCTCACGGGAGTCCTTGTACTTGTGAACCGCACGCAGGATCGTTACGATTTCCTTCTCGGTGGGAAGCGGTACGGGACCGGACACCTGAACGCCGGTGCGCTTGGCCGTCTCAACGATTCTTTCGGCCGCTTTGTCCACGAGGTTGTGGTCGTAACCTTTGAGTCTGATTCTCATTTTTTCCTTAACTGCCATTTTGTTTTGCCTCCTTAAAATTGGGCGGGCTGTTCGATTGAAAATTTCCACACGCGGCCGGGTGATTCCCGCCTCCGCTTTTTTTATCCGGAATATACGCAAGCTATTCCGGACAGAGTTTCAGAAATTTTCGGCCGCGGCAATCTGCGGAACGACCGGTTAAGGTTCGGTTCGCTCCTCTTGCAGCGGTTTTTTCATCGCCCGGTTTGAAATCGGACATACTCCGCGGAAATTATCCGTGTCAACGCACGGTCACCTCCCGCATCATCGCATATCAGTCCGCGCTGGATGGACATAATTCACCTATCCATGCGAACGCTCGTGTAGTATACCATATACAAACGGGAAAAGTCAACAACTTTTTCAGATTTTTTTTGTAAAATCTGACTTTTTTTCGTTGCGGCTTTTCCCGTTCGATTTCCTATAAATATTTTAACATTATATAATGGGATTTGCGGGGCAAATCCGGTCGAAAGGCTGCGGCAGCGCGGCGCCTCACGACTTATGACTCACGATTCCGCATCGTCCGGCTCGTCCGGCGCTTCAGACGCTTCCGTCTCCCCCGCTCCCGACGAAGGGGCTTCATCGGGATTCCGGAACAGGTGGATGATACCGTGCTCGTTCAGCTCTTTGATGAGGATCACGCCGAAGGGCAGGATGAAGAAACCCAGCACGCCCAGCGTCTTGGTGCCGATATACATGGCGATGATGGTGACGATGGGCGGCAGCCCCACCTGCCCCGCCACCAGCCGGGGTTCGAGGATCTGACGGATCACCAGGATGACGACGTAGATGATCAGCAGGCCGATGCCCATGGGGACGCTGCCGGTGATGAGGGAATAGACCGCCCAGGGGATCAGCACGGTGCCGGTGCCCAGCACCGGGATGATGTCGATCAGCGCGATCACCAGGGAGATCAGCGGGATATAGGAGGAATCGAAGATCCCGATCAGCTTCAGGATATAGAACCCCAGCATCAGCTCGCAGGTAGTGATCAGGATGATAAGGCTGTAGGCCTTGAGCATCTTTTTGAGGGTAGAGGTGGCCAGCCGGTAGCCGTCCGTCAGCCGCTTGGAGTTGTGCTCGGAGAGCTGGCGCAGCAGGAAGACCCGGATCCGGTCGTAATCCGCCGTCATAAAGGCGCAGGCGATGATGGACACCACGCAGCCGATGGCGACGGAGGGAATGCTGGTGACGGTGTTTTTCAGGAAGCCGCCACCCTTGGAGATCAGGGAGGACCAGTCCACCCCGATGGAGCCGATGGAGAAATTGCCGAAGCCGTTTTTGATGATATCGTCAAAGAACTCCGTAATGTTGCCGGAAATCCGCTCGCTGATCGCGCCGGGCAGGTGGCCCGCCAGATTCAGCAGCCACACCTTGATATCGCCCAGCAGCTCCGGCAGGTTCTGCATACGGGCCACAATGTAATCGTAAAAGCTTTTGATCTTGTCCGCCACGCCCATGCCGAGGAAGGAGAACAGCAGGGCGATGAGGCCCACCACCAGCAGTACGCAGATCGTGCTGGAGACGGACCGCTTGATGGGCGTTTTACGCTCCAGAAATTTGACGGGCTTCTGAAAAAGGGCCGCGAAGATAAACGCGACGATGAAGGGCACCAGCATGCCGAAGAACGTTTTGAAGATCAGATAAAAGATGGAAATGATCAGCGCGTAGTAGGCCACGTTGATCAGCAGCGAAAACCGCTTCTGGACTTTGTCGTTATCGACCGCCACCGGAAGGCGGTCGGAAAAGCGAAGTTTATTCATTTCATCGTACCTCTGTTTCCGCGTCGGTGAGACGTCTGCTGTTATTTTACCTCATTTTACATTTTTTTACAATATCAAAACGATAATAATAAACAATCTTTAAACGTTTCTTAAAATCATCCCGAAGGCCGTGAAAGCGAATGTCTTCCCCGCGAAAAAAACTGTTGACATTCCGCCCCCGTCTGATATATAATGTGTAACTGTAGAAATAGGGGTGCGTTGCGCCTTTTTTCGCAAACGCGGTCTTTGTATCACCGTTCAGACCGCTCATCTGACTATAGATTGGAGGGTTTTACAGATGAAAAGAACGTACCAGCCCAAAAAGCGTCAGCGCAAGATGGAGCACGGCTTCCGCAAGAGAATGGCGGACAGAAACGGCCGTAAGGTGCTGGCCCGCCGCAGAGCGAAGGGCAGAAAGCAGCTTTCTTATTGATGGCTGCCGACGGTAACGGTGCGTACAGCTTGCGCCGCGCCGGAACGATCACCGACAATTGTGATTTCCGCCGCGCTTACGCGCGCGGGAAAGTATACACGAATCCTGCGCTGGTGACTTACGTAAGGAAGAACCGCGCGGGAATTTGTCGTGTAGGGATAACCGCAAGCAAAAAAATCGGCAACGCCGTGCAGCGCAACCGCGCCCGCAGGGTGATCCGCGCCGCGTTTCTGGCCCTGCCTGAAAACGTCCGCGGGCACTACGATATCGTCTTCGTTGCCAGAACCAGGACGGTCAGAACAAAAAGTACGGAGCTGATTCCCGTGATCCGCAAGCATCTGAGATCGGCAGGTGTGTTCGGCGATGGCACGTAAAGGCGCGCTGAAGGCGATCCGGTTCTACCAGCGGAAGATCTCTCCCCTGTTCGGGCCGCGCTGCAGGTACTATCCCACCTGCTCGCAATATACCTTTGACGCGATCGAGCGCTACGGCGTTCTCATCGGCGGCGTGCTGGGCACGCTGCGGCTGCTGCGGTGCAATCCGCTGTTTCCGGGGGGCGTCGAACCCGTGCCGGACCTCAAATTCAGTTACAGAAGACACGGGACAAGGCCTTCCGGCGGCAGCGCCGGGGGCAAAGACGAGCCTGATTGACACGGAGGTTTTTCATGACTGCATTTTATGACTGGATCGCCACGCCATTCGGATGGATTCTGGGCGTTCTCTACAGCCTGACGGATAACTATCTGCTGTCGCTTCTTATTATTACCGTTTTCGTCAGACTGATTCTGGTCCCCTCGGCCATCACCCAGCAGAAAAATTCCGCCAAGCAGATGAGACTGCAGGCCAAGGTCAACAAGATCAAGGCCAAGTACGCGGGCGTGCAGGGCCGCGAGGCGCAGCAGGAAACCCAGGAGCTTTACAGCCGTGAGGGCTTCAGCGCAAGCCAGATGGGCTGCCTGCCCATGGCGCTCAACCTCATCGTCATGATGGGCCTCTACGGCGCCATCTACGCGCCCCTTTCCAAGGTGCTGCGGCTGGGCGATACCGTCATGGAAGAGCTGAAGACGGTCTACGCCGCCGCCATGAACGTGGATCTGGCCAAGCAGGGCACCCGTTACGAGCTGAACCTGCTGCATGAATTCGCCAACCTCAGCGACAAATTCAACTCCGACATCGTCACAGACACCGTCCGCGGAAAAATCACCGATCTCACCAACGGTCTGACCATCGGGAAAATCGACCTGACCCAGATCCCGAAAGAAAACGTGAAGCAGCTGATCATCATTCCGATCCTTGCGGGCGTCAGCGCGCTTCTCACCAGCCTGTTCATGTATCTGAAACAGCGCAAGCAGAACCCCGAAATGGCCAAGAACCCCACCATGGGCTGCATGACCTTCATGTCCCCCGTGATCTCCGTGGTGTTCGCCATCACCCTTCCCGCCGGTATCGGCTGCTATTGGATTATCTCCAACATTCTCTCCTTTATCCAGACGGTAGCGCTTTCGGCGGCGCTCAAACCCGAAAAGGTCATCGCCGCTCAGATGATCGACGAAACAGTGGAAAGACGCTCCCGGGAAGAGAGCGTAAAAAAACGCGTGGCGCTGATGGCCGCGCAGCAAGAGCAACAGGATAACGACTGACCTTTCCGAAACGGCCCGAGGCGGCCGCAGAGGGAAACCGATAAAACAACAGAAAGGATCAACAGACGATGATTTTTGAAAAAATCGGCGTCGGCGAAACCTATGAGGCGGCTGTAGAAGACGCGAAGAGACAGCTCAACGCCCCGGAAGACGCCGAACTGCATTTCGAAACGATTCAGGAAGCCAAGAAGAGACTTTTCGGCATCAAAAAAGACCCGGCCAAAGTAAAGGTCTGGTATGAAGTAAAGGACAAGCCCGCCGCGCCGGAAAAAAAGCCCGCCCCCGCGCAGGAAAAAAAGGCCCCCGCCAGGGAGCACAAGGAAGCGAAGCCCGCGCAGGAAAAGAAGCCCGCGCCCGCCAAGGAAAAGAAGCCCGCGCAGGAGAAAAAGCCCGCCGCGGAGAAGCCGGAACGCAAAGCCGCCGAAGCCAAGGCGGAAGAGCTCCCCGAGCCCGTCTATACTTCCCTTCCCATTGAAGAAAACGACGCGGCCGCCAATTATCTGAAGGCCATCGTCGCCGGCATTGGCATTGAAGACGCGAAGTTCAGCCTTGCCAAGGAAGAGAACGACAACGAATACGTCTATACCATCGACTGCGGCAAAGAGGACGGCGCCCTGATCGGCAGAAGAGGCGAGACCCTCGACGCCATCCAGTATCTGCTGCGGCTCTCCATCAACAAGGGCCTTGCCGACGACAAGCACCGCAAGGTCTCCGTCAACGTGGGCAATTACAGAGAGAAGCGCAATGAGAATCTCCGTCAGCTGGCGGCGAAAAACGCCCGTACCGTGCTGAAATACGGCCGCAACGTGGCACTGGAGCCCATGAACCCCTATGAGCGCCGCATCATTCACACCGCGATTCAGCAGATCGAAGGCGTGACCTCCTTCTCCACCGGCGTGGATTCCGGTCGGCGCGTGATCATCGCGCTGGAAGAGGGCGTCACCCCCAGCAACCCCTCCAAGGGCGGCTATAACAAGCGCGACAATTACCGCGGCGGCAACAGAGGCGGCGGCAACCGCAGAGGCGGTGGCGGCTATCACAAGAAAGAGGCCTATCAGCCCGCCGTGACCCGCGAGCCCAGAAAGGACAGCGCCGGCTCCCTTTACGGAAAGATCGAGATTCCGCAGAAATCCGGCGACGACAATCAGTAATCCAACATCCTGACAAAGACGAAAT
>CAMVNL010000160.1 GCA_947168785.1 uncultured Clostridia bacterium
GCGGAAGGCGTGATCTACAAGCTGGGAGATACCATCGTTCTCCCCGGGAATGGCATCTACTATGTAAAAGCGGATAAGTATGGCTCCCCGCGCAAGGTTTACGGAAACGGAACGGTCTCTCAATTCGAGGGCGACGAATACTCTTATAGGTTAAAGATCGACGGGTGGGGTATATACACCTATCTCGATATGTTTGAATATCAGGAGCAACTAAACCAGGGGCTGTCCGTATTGGGAATCACATTTACCGGAAGCGGTACGGAATCCGATCCTTATATGCCGAAGCCGGCGATCGGCGTGGTCGAGTCGACCTGGGCGGGCGAGGGCGAAGGCACCGAAGCCTCTCCGTGGCTGATCAAAGACCTGAACGACCTGCGTACCCTTTCCGCCAACGTGGCAGACGGTATGACGTATTCCGAAAAATACTTAAAGCTTACGGCGGATATCGACTGCGGAAGCGATAACTGGGAGCCGATCGGCGGCGCAAACGCAAAAATGTTCAAAGGCACCTTTGACGGCGACAGTCATACCATTACTTACCGGGTCTCGATCACCGGAGATGAGAGTGATAAAGGTTTGTTCTATGGCGTCGGCGCCGGCGGTACGGTCAAAAATCTGAACGTGGCCGGTTCGATCAGCTGCACGAGCTTGTACGCAAATTATCTGGGAGGCATAGCTGTTAATAACGCGGGCACGATCACAAACTGCGCCAGCACTGTGGCTGTCACCGGGTACGGCAATGGTATTGCGGGAATTGCCGCGTATTGCGAGTCTGGCGCCAAAATCACTTACTGCGCCGCTTCCGGCACCATTTCATGGCCTCAGACAGGCAATTTCTACGCGTATGTCGCTGGCATTACAGGAACAAACAACTCGACGACCATATCAAACTGCGCGTCGCTGTGCGATATTATTGCACCGAACGCCGACGCCGATAGTTACGCCGGCAGACTGGTCGCGAGAGATTTCGGCGGTGCATATTCAGATAACTACTATCTGTCAACAGCTCAGATCGAAGGTGACATAAATTCTGATTACGCAACCGCGAAAACGGCGGACGAACTGAAAGAGATCGGGCAGGCCGCCTATGACGCCGGTTATACCGTATACGGCCTGGCGCTCGGCGCTGTCGCGCCCAACCCGGATCAGGAGGCCGCGGACGCGGTGATCGCCCTGATCGACGCCATCGGCGAAGTGGTTCTGACCGACGAAAGCAAAGCGAAGATCGACGCCGCCAAGGCCGCCTATGAAGCCCTGACCGACGAGCAGAAAGCCCTTGTGAGCGACTATGAGACGCTGCAGCTTGCCGAAGGACAGTATGCCGCTCTTCAGCTTGCAGCAGATATGACAGCTTTTGAAGCATACAAGACAGCAAAGAAAGCCGACATGAACGCTCTCCTTCAGGAGGGTGACAGCGAAGCCGTTCAGAGCATAGTCGGACTTGCAAAGACGCAGATCGAAGGTTTCACCTATGACGAGAGCAAGACTCTTGACGAAAACAAGGCTGCTTTGGACACCCTTGTTGCCAACGTGCCGAACGCAGTTGCCGAACAGAGAGCCGCCGAGCAGACCGCTGCGGATACGCAGATCTCGCTCAGAAGTGCCGACCTGAGCTTATCCGGAGGCAGTATAACAGGCGTTCCGGAGGGCATTTCCGTGACAGGTCTTTCTTTCAATTCTGATTACGGGGAGTTTGTGATAAACGGAGGTTCATTCACAACAACTCTCGGCAATTTTTCCTCTATCGAGATAAGCGGCGGATATTATGAAACTTCTTCTGCGGAAGGATGGAGTGGAAGAACATGGATCGGTACTTCCTCGAACGTTCCGTTTAACGGAATTCTGGCGACGGAAGGCGGCACCAATCCTTTCATCATAACCTTCACCATCAAAACGGCGGAGCCGGAAATCGATACTGCTGTCGCCGAAGTGATCGCCCTGATCGACGCCATCGGCACGGTGGAATATACCGACGCGTGCAAAGCGAAGATCGACGCCGCCAAGGCCGCCTACGACGCCCTGACCGACGACCAAAAATCCCAGGTGACCAACTACGAGACCCTGACGGCTGCCGAAACAGACTACGCCGCCCTTCAGCTTCTGGCCGATAAGGCAGCGTTTGAAGATTATAAGCTTGAGGTCCTGAGAGACCTTCAGGATCTTGAAGACGCCGACGACAGCGCCGAAGCTGCAGCGATCATCGTAAACGCCATCAGCGACGTCAACGATATGGGCTACGACGAGTCCAAGACGCTGGCGGAAAACAAGGCTGCGATCATCGCTGTTTACACGACCGCTGCCACGAACGTGGATGCGCAGAGAGCCGCCGACAAGCTGGCCGCCGACAAGGCCGCGTTCGACGATTACAAAGCAGAGAAAAAAGCCGCCGTGGAAGCCATGGCAGAGGATGGCGACAGCGAAGCCGCGCAGCGGATTATTGCCGACGCCGCAGCTGCCATCGACGCCCTGACCTACGACGAGGCGAAGACCCTTGACGAGAACAAAGCGGACGTTGATGCCGCCGCTGAAATCGCCGACGACCTGGCCGAGCAGAGAGCCGCCGACAAGCTGGCCGCCGACAAGGCCGCGTTCGACGCTGACAAGGCCGAAAAGAAGGCCGCCGTGGAAGCCATGGCGCAGGAGGGCGACAGCGAAGCCGCGCAGAAGATCATTGCCGACGCCGCCGCTACTATCGACGCCCTGACCTACGACGAGGCGAAGACCCTTGACGAAAACAAAGCGGCCGCTGACGAAATCGCGGATATCGCCGACGACCTGACCGAGCAGAGAGCCGCCGACAAAGCCGCCGCGGATCAGGCGGCTGCCGACGAAGTTGCCGCGCTGATCGACGCCATCGGCGAGGTGGAATACAACGACGAGAGCAAGGCAAAGATCGACGCCGCGAGAGCCGCCTATGACGAGCTGACCGACGATCAGAAAGCCCTTGTGGAGAACGACGACGTGCTGACTGCCGCCGAGGCGAAATATGACGAGCTGAAAGCGGCTGCCGAAACGCCCGACGATCCCGAGGAGCCTGTGACGCCCACCGATCCCGACGCCCCCGCCAAAGACGGTACCTGCCCCATCTGCGGCAATACCCATAACAAGGGCACCCTTGACCGACTGGTTGGCGTGATCCACAGATTGATCGCCCTGATCCGCAGTCTGTTCAGTCTCCCCTCCAAGGTCTGCTGAACACCGGACAAAAGAATGAGATACGGAAATGACAGGCGGTTCCGTTTGTAAAGCGCAACCGACAGGCATTCCCATCCATACAAATTTAATTCTCAAACAGAGAAAACGGCCCGGCGCCGCGAATCAATTTTGGTTTGCGACGCCGGGCTGATCTGTTTGTTCCATTTCAGGTTCATCACGGATAAACATGGGATACCGCCGTCAGGTTTGCGGACTGTCCGGCGACCTACCCTCCCGTAGGGGGACGCCGCCCCCTACGGCCGGTGGACGAACGCCGCAAAAAACACCGGGCCCGTTGTGATCCCACAAAGATCCGTGATGAACCCCATTTTATCCATATGCCACTTCCGAAACGGCCCCGACGCCGGAGGAAGAAGGACAGAAACACGCGTTTTTGTTGACAAACCGGACGGGGGGAAATATAATGGGAAAGAAAGGATGAGGTGAGAGGATGAAGCGATTCAAAAAAGTGATGCTCCTGCCGGTCGCCGCGGTATTACTGCTTGGCGTCGCCGTTTTTCTGGCGCTGCGGCCCGTTCCCGCGCCCGCGGCTCCCGCGCTTTTGCAGGAAGCGCCGCCGGAGTCTGACGATCTGCGGGAGGCGCTGGAGGTGGAGGGCGTCGGCGGCAGCCGGTTCTTTATTCAGTACCCGCGTGAGGAGGCCCTGCAAACTGTCCCTGTTGCGCAGTTCGGCGCTTCCCCGGATAATGCAGACAACGCCGACGCGCTGAACGCCGCGTTTGCCTTCTGCGCCGAAAATCCCGGTACGCGCCTGCTGTTTGAGCCGGTCACCTATTACGTTTCGGGGCAGTTGAAGCTGAATGATCTGAAGGACGTTCTCATTGACGGCAACGGCGCGCGGCTTTTGTACGATCAGGGCAGCAGCTTTTTTACCCTGCGCCGCTGCGCCTGCGTGGAGGTGCGGGACCTGACCTTTGACTGGGATTGGGAAAAACAGCCCCTCGGCGCCCTTGCCCGCGCCGAGACCGTCAAGGGCGAAAAAAACACGGTGGACTTCATTTTTGATCACCCGGAATATGCCCGGGAGGATATGCTCTACGCCATCAGCCAGGCCGATCCCGCAACCGGTACCTATGGCGCAAAGGGCGCCTATATCGAAACCTATGAGGGACAGAACCCCGATATCATTCATCAGGTGACGAAGATCGGCGACGATACCCTCCGCGTGGTACACAACGGCACGCTGTCGCATTTCGGCGGGAACTCGTTTATCCTGCGCTCCACGGCTTACGGCGGCTCCCTGATCGATATTTATGAAGCCTGCCGGGATATCACGCTGGACGGGCTGAAGCTCTACGGCGGCACGGGCATGGGGATCATCGTGGGCGAAAGGTCCTCCCATTTTGCCCTGCGGAACATCTTTATCGGGCCGGACCCGGAATACGCCGACGTGCGCGTCACCTCGCTGGACGCGGACGCGGTGCATATCAGCGATTCGGACGGCTGTTTCCTGATCGAGAACTGCGATTTCAGCCGGCAGGGCGACGACGACGTGAACATCAACAGCGGCGTGGGCTGGATCCATCAGGCGGACGGGAACACCGTGCTTTTTGAAGCCGACGGTTCCATGAACGCCGACCCCGGCGATACCATGCGGTTCCGGGATAAACGCTTCAACCTGACGGATATCACCGCCGTGGTGGAAACCAGCGAACGGCTGGAGGACGGCCTCAGGCGGGTCACCTTCCGCGAGGCGCTGCCCGACAGAGTAGGGGAGGGCTGGTTCCTGTTCAACGGGGATAACACCGGCGGCAATTACGTGATCCGCAACAACTATTTCCACGAGCACCGGGCCAGAAGCCTCCTGCTGCAAACCTCAAACGGCCTTGTGGAAAACAACGTGTTTTATAAAACCACCCACAACGCCATCAAGATCGTGATGGATATCAACGGCGTATGGCACGAGGGCACCGGCGCGGATAACGTGGTGGTGCGGAACAACAAATTCATCGAGTGCGCCGTGATCGGCACCGAGGTGATCGAGGTGGGGACCAAGGTACTGGAAAAAAGCAAACGCTCCACCGCTTTTACCAATATCCGCATCGAAGACAACGAGTTTACCGATCTTTGCGGCAATCTGATGGTGGTAAACAACGTCAACGGCTTTGTTTTCAAAAACAACACCATCACCCGCGGCGACGCCTTCCGGCGCGACCTGGCGCAGGCCAGAGCCGTTTTTCTGCGGGATTGCCTGAACGTGGAATGGCGAAACAACACCTATACGGATGTTTCACCCCTGTCGATCACGCGGGTGGCCCGCAGCGGCGATCCCATCGTCTGGCTGCGCGTCAACCTGCAGCGCCTGCAGAAAGAGGAGGCGGTCAAATGAAAACGGTCAAACAATTTGCGTTTCCGGCTCTGCTGGTCCTTGCCTGCTGCACGGTCTGGTATTGGCAGCACGCGCTGGCAAGCCTGCCCTATCTGCCCATGAACGAGGTGGTCCCGCTGGCCGTGCTTACGCCCCTGCTGCTCGTTCTCACCTTTGCGGCGTCCTTTGCGCTGCTCAAAACGTGCGGAACGCCCCGGCCGGTGCGGCGGGCGTTGCTGAGCACCGCCGCCATGCTGGTGATCGTATTGGCGCAGGGCGTGTTCTTTCTCAGCTTCCTGACCTATCGCTATGCCGCTCCCATGCCGGTTCCGCGGCTGCCGGATTGGCCCGTCAGCATTGTGACCTGTATCGTGGCCGCGCTCTGCGCCGCCCATCTCACCGGCCTGCTGCTCTACGGACTGGTAAAGCAAAAAACGCCGGTAAAACACACGGTCCCGGCGCTGCTCGGCTGGCTTTTGCTGAACCTCTGCCTGGCCCTGCTCACGGTGTGACAGGAAACGCTTTTCCGGCGTAAGAACCCTGCGAAACACGATTGCGGAAATACCATAAAATCGCTCCCGAGAGACGCCGCAAATTCGCGGCCAACCTCCGGGAGCGTTTGTCTGCATCTCTGTTGATAAGCGTTTATCGTT
>CAMVNL010000161.1 GCA_947168785.1 uncultured Clostridia bacterium
AAGCTGCACGGCATCATGCAGCACATCCACAACATCTCTGCGGAGACGGCGGAAGAGTTCGGTCTCGGCTACAATCTGGTGGCCGGCGCAAACCTGGCGGGATTCAAGAAGGTCGCCGACGCCATGCTGGCGGAAGGTCTGATCTGACGGAGAGCGATCTCATTATCATGCAAAAGAACCGGCGGTTTTTCCGTCGGTTTTTTTATGTCAAAACTGTAAAGGGAGATGACAGAGCTGTCATTTGCAAGGGCAGGATTTTTGTGATACGATGGAAACAGAAAGAGCAGTAAACGAAGGAGGTTTGTCAGTATGAAACATCAACGCGCATTGCTCTTTGGCATTATTGCGGCCGTAATTCTGATAGTGATCGCCGTTCCTGTCGGAAGCTGGATAGCTGCCTCCCGGTTTCACGGACCGATCTTTTATTGTCAGGAGAACGAACAATTCCGGTCGGAACAGCAGATCGGCGAAACAAAAGGAAAAGGGCTTGAGATCCTCTTTCCCGCCGCCCTCACATATACCAAAGGCGGCGCGACGGAACCGATTCTTAAAACCGATACGCTTCACAAACCCATCTTTCTCAGCGGCGACAACGGAAAAATCCGTTACGTGATCCGGGAAGTCAGCAGACATAACGGTCGCCATGAGGAATTCCCCATCGACGCACATCAGGGGGACGCGCTGTATTGTTATGACAGTAACACAAGACAGACGACAACGGAACGGGAGACGGGCAAAGGAGAAATCATCCTGTACGCGGATGAATCACGGACGGTGCTTTTTCAGCCTGACAGCAGTACTGTTTCTGTTATAACGAAACAGGAACAGACAGAGACCGTTTCCGTTCCGGCGCATCGGGATTATATCCGGTTCACGATCGAGCAGGACGGTGTGTATTTTGATGATACGGCAGAGGAACGGTTCCCCGTTTGTCTGTTCTGAAAAAAAGACGGAGAGAAGAGCGATCTTCTTTCCGTCTTTTGTTATGTATCAGATATTATCAAGGGGTTGAAACTGCCGGATCAACGGCGCACGGCGCCGTGCTACAATATTTGTTTGCGCCAATAGCGGCACTGAGGCGCCGCGCTACAATATTTGTTTGCGCCAATAGCGGCACTGAGGTGCCGCGCTACCGTCTATTGCCTACTGCCTATTGCCTATTGCCTATTGCCTATTGCCTCTCACTTATACCGGAACCAGACCGTCATATCCGATTCGCCGCGGTTGGCAAAGGCGAAATACGGGATGAATTTCGCGGTCGCGGGGACGGTGGCGAGGGGCTTCGTCAGCCGGTAGAGAGACGCGAACTGCGCTTTGTCGGTACGAAGGGCGGGAAGGGTCACGGTATTGACGCCGAAGTAGGGGTCATAGGCGATCGCCGTAGCGGCGGAGGTATCGACGGTCAGGTCGTACAATTCAGCGCCGTTGTCCACGCCCTCCAGACAATAGAGGACCGGGCCCAGCATCATGGCGGCCTTGCCCGCGTCCGCCCGGACGGCGGGATCGGCCAGATAGAAGGCGGGCTTCATGACGAAGTCGATCTCCACCGTGAACAGGTCGCCTTCCACCTCCAGGGCGGCATAGCCGTTTTCAAGCGTATAGGGCGCGGAGAAGGTATAGTCCCTGCACCAGCCCGGCACGCGGACATACAGCTTCTTTCCCTTGGCCCCGGCGACGGTCAGCCTGACGCGGCCGTCGTTGGGGTAATTGGTCTCCATGGTCACCGCCGCGCCGTTCACGTCGGCGGCGCACTCCATGAACTGATGGACGTAGATGGCGTTCTCTTTCACGGAGAACACGCTGCCGCCGAGGGAGGCGATATACCGCGTCACGTTGGGCGGGCAGCAGGAGCAGCCGAAGACCTCCAGCCGCTGGGTGATGGGCAGACGGTCATGATCGTTGACGCTGACGTGGCGCGTATGGTCGGCCAGGTTGATCTCCAGCGGGTTTTCATAGAAGAAGGCCCTGCCGTCCAGCGAAAGGCCCGACAGCACGCCGTTATACATCTCCCGTTCCACGATATCCGCATACTTGGAATCGGGCTCGATCTCCTTCATGCGGTCCGCAAAAAAGGACAGGGCGATGGCCGCGCAGGTCTCCGCGTAGGCGGTGTCGTTGGGCAGATCGTAGGGGATCGTGAAGGCTTCGCCCTTGTTGCTGGAACCCACGCCGCCGGAGATATACATTTTCCGCCGGGTGATATCCTCGAACAGGTCCCGGCAGGCGGCCAGCATCTCCGGGTCGCCGGTCTCCTTCGCCGCGTCCGCCATACCGGAATAGAGGTAGCAGGCCCGGACGGAGTGCCCCTCCGCAGTGCGCTGCTGACGGACGGGCAGATGGGACTGGTGATACTTGCCCTTGCACCACTCCCCGAGATTCTCGTCGTTCACGCCCCGCTCGTTCAGGAAAAACATGGCGAGATCGAGATATTTTTTGTCTTTTTTCAGCCGGTATAGCTTGAACAGGGCCAGCTCGATCTCCTCATGGCCGGGAGTGGCGAAGGAAGAGGATTTTTCCACGGTGAATACGCGGATCACCAGATCGATGTATTTATCAAGGATGTTGAGGAAGCGGTCCCTGCCCGTGGCGTTATACCAGGCCACCGCCGCCTCGATGAGGTGTCCGAGCCAGTAGAGGTCGTGATGGTCCCGGTCCTGGAAGCGCAGCTCCGGCTCCACCACCTGATGATAGATATTGAAATAGCCGTCCTCGCACTGGTTCTTCTCGATCTGATCAATCACGTCCTCTACGTTCTTTTCCAGCTCCGCGTCCGGCTCTTTTGCGATGATGTACGCGGCGCTTTCCATCCATTTGGCGATATCGGAATCCCAGAAATAGTGGGGACGTGGCTCGTCGCTCCCCTCCTTCCAGTTGCAGGCGAAGGCCTGGAAACGGCCGGTATCCGCAAAGCGGTCACGGACCGCGCGGATGGTCACGTCCCGGTTCAGCTTCTGCTTGTCCGCCCAGAAGCCGCCGGTGATATCCACTTTGTCAAAGCTGACGGGGGTCAGATGTTCCATAACGGTACCTCACTTGATCTGTGTGATTTTATTGCCTTTCACCACGAAGGCGTGCTCCGCCATGTCGATCAGCGGCGCGTCGTTCTTCGGGGAATCGGTGTAGAAATTGTCGATATGCGCGTCAGGGAAGGCCTCCAAGAACGCCGGGATCTTCCGGGAGCGCATGCACAGGCGGGTGATTTTGCCCGTCTCCTCGTCGATCAGGCTGCCCACGCAGTGCTTCACGCCGAGGCGCTTGCAGATCTCCGCCATGTGGTTTTCCGGGGAGGCGGTGACGATGATATCGTCTTCCCGCTGCTGTTTGGCGTAAAAGGGCTTGATGTTCTTCATGTGGCCGTCCCAGAAAGCGACGGAATCCGCATGGAAGTCCTCGATGCCCCTGAAATAGTCCTCCACAAAGGAGGCGTATTCCGCGATGGCCTGTTCCACCGTCAGCCTGCCGGCCTTATACTTTGCCAGGGCGCGGAACACCTTGGGAATATACCGAATCAGGTACGGGTCCCGACGGACGTAGAAAAAGAACAGATCCAGCACGCTCTCGCCGTCATAGATCGTGTTGTCAAAATCGTAAACGTTCATCCTACTTCCTCCGTAAACGAATACTGTGAAAGGTCGAGCGCCACGTCGTCGGCCGTCACGCCGCCCGCGGCGAACTCCGTGACCTCCCAGCTGGTCTTCAGCACGTCGGCTGCGTCATAGTCCTCGCACTTCATGGCAAAGCCGTACTGCGCGTCGATCCACACGTAGACGGATTCCGTCAGCTTGGCGTCCGCGTAGGCCCGCTGGATATACTTGTGGCAGTTGCGCCCGGCGACGACCTCATCGTACATATACAGCACGTTGCTCTGGGCGGGCATAGTGGCGTCCACGTTGGAGAGCTTCATAAACAGGCTGGACAGGGACGCGATCTTCTTGCCCGCGATCACCGAGTGCATCTGCTGGTTCTGGGCCGGGTCGATCACGTAGTAATCCACGTCGTCGCCCGCGGCCTTGTAATAGAGCACGAGGCCCGTATCGGTATATTCCACGGAGAAGGCGGTGGAGGCGCGTTTTTCCACGATCTGCGCGTTATCAACGCTTTGCGCCGCGTTAAAATAGCGGTATTTCACCGTATAATTCTTCTGCCAGGACAGGTCCTTGACGAAGGCCTTCTGGAAATCCTTCACGTCGCCGGTGGTCTCTTCCGCCTCCTGCGTGGATTCCGCAGGCGTATAGTTATACTGCGAGGGAGCCTCTTCGCCCTCGTTTTTCTTTTTTCCGCAGCCGGCAAAGGATGAAGCCAGCAGGGCGGCGGCAAGGATCGCCGCGGTCAGTTTTGCTCCGGTCATCTCAAAAAACCTCTTTTTTGATGATAGTTATATTATTGCGTAAAAAAGCCGGATTGTCAAATAAATATTTATATTGTGTTTCAATTATTTTTGTGATATGATAAAATTACCAATAAAAACGGAAAGGACGTTTTGGATTGAAGTATCAGATCAACAAAAAACTCCATCAGGATTTCAGCGTTTTTGAAAAGAACAAGCTCGCCCCCAGGGCCTACGCCATCCCCTACGCGGACGGAGAAAAGCTGCGCGCTGCCGCCCCCATCCGGGAACGGTATGAATCCGACATGGTGAAGGTGCTCTCCGGCGACTGGGATTTCCGGTTCTACCCCTCTGTCAATGATTTGCCGGACAAGCTGGATTCCCTGAAGGTCAAGTTCAGCCCCGTGACAGTCCCCTCCGACTGGCAGCGGCTGGGCTTTGAAGAGCCCGTCTACCTGAATACCACCTATCAGATCAAAACGCTGGCGCCGGAGCTGCCTGAAGACATGCCGGTGGGCGTTTACAGAAAGATCTTTGAGCTGGACAAGGTGGCGGACACTGAGATCGTTTCCTTTCTCGGCGTTGCCAACAATCTGTCGCTGTACGTCAACGGTAAGTTCGCAGGTTACTCTGAGGGCAGCCACAACACGGCGGAATTCGACGTTACCTCTCTGCTGACGGAGGGCGCCAACGAGCTGCTGGCCGTTTCTTTCAAATGGTGTACCGGTACCTATCTGGAATGCCAGGATATGTTCCGCGACAACGGCATTTTCCGCGACGTGCTGCTCTACGGCTACGGCAAAACCTATCTGTGGGATTATGAGGTTAAAACGGAGAAGCGGGAACAGGGCTATTCGCTGCAGGTGCTGCCCACCCTCGGCGCGGAGAAAGCCGCCGACGTGACGGCTCAGCTTTACGCCCCGGACGGCGCTCTGATCAAGACCGTGACAGGCAAAGGCGAAGCGGCGTTGGATTTCGGCGTGCTGGACGTGACCGAATGGAACGCGGAGATCCCCACCTGTTATATGCTCTACATCACCGTGAAGGGCGAGGACGGCGAAATGACCGTGCGGAACGTGACGGGCTTCAAGACCATCGTCATTGAAGACGCCGTCTTCTATTTCAACGGCAAGCCCATCAAGTGCAAGGGCGTCAACCACCACGACACGGACCTTTACAAGGGCTACGCCATGTCTTTGGAGGACATGGAAAAGGACCTGCGGATCATGAAATCCCTGAACGTGGACACGGTGCGCACCTCCCACTACCCGCCGGACCCCTTCTTCCTGATCATGGCGGACCTGATCGGCATGTTCATCGTGGACGAGGCGGATATCGAGACCCACGGCTGCTGGGAGATGGCCGGGGATATCAATTACCTCAGTCAGAATACCGCCTGGGCCAAGCACTACGTGGACCGCGTAAAAAGAATGTACTACCGCGACAGAAACCACCCGAGCATTCTCATGTGGTCCTTGGGCAACGAATCCGGCGGATACAAATGCCAGGACAAGTGCTATCAGTTCCTGAAATCCACCGGGACCTCCATCCCCGTGCATTATGAGGGCGTCGTCAACACAAGACGGTTCCATTATGACGTCATCTCCGAAATGTATACCTCCACCGAGGATATCGAGCGGATGATGAAAAACAAGCGGGTGCGGGACGGCAAGATCTGCCGCGAGTATTCCAAATTCCCCTTCTATATGTGCGAATACTGCCACGCCATGGGG
>CAMVNL010000162.1 GCA_947168785.1 uncultured Clostridia bacterium
TGGATCTGCTGATCGGCACCCACGCCCTGCTGACGGGGGACGTACAGTTCCGCAATCTGGCGCTGGCCGTCACCGACGAGCAGCACCGCTTCGGGGTGATGCAGCGGGCAAAGCTGCGGGAAAAGGGCGACTCCCCCCACATTCTGGTCATGAGCGCCACCCCGATCCCCCGCACGCTGTCGCTGATCGTCTACGGCGACCTGGACCTGTCGGTGCTGGACGAGAAGCCCGCCGGGCGGAAGGAGATCAAAACCTATACCGTGCCCACCGTCTACCATGAGCGGATGTACGCCTTTCTGCGCAAGGAGGCGGCACGGGGGCGGCAGTGCTACATCGTCTGCCCCGCGGTGGAGGAGGGCGACGCGCCGGACAGCGAGCGGACCGCCGCCGAGGACTACGCAAGGCTTCTCTCCGGCACCGTGTTCCGGGACCTGCGGACCGATATTCTCCACGGGAAGATGCGGCCCAAGCAGAAGGACGAGGCCATGCGCCGCTTCAAGGACGGCGAGACGGATATTCTCATCTGCACCGTGGTGATCGAGGTGGGGGTAGACGTGCCCAACGCCACGGTGATGGTGATTGAAAACGCCGAATTCTTCGGTCTGTCGCAGCTTCACCAGCTGCGGGGCCGGGTGGGGCGCGGTGCGGAACAGTCCTACTGCATCCTCGTCAGCGACGCCAAAAACGAAAAAGCCGCCCGGAGGCTCGCCGTGATGTGCGAAACGAACGACGGCTTCCGGATCGCGGAGGAGGACCTGAACATGCGCGGTCCCGGCGACTTTTTCGGCAACCGGCAGAGCGGCCTGCCGATGCTGAAGCTGGCGGACCTGATGACCGACGGCCGGATCCTGTACGCCGCCAGGGACGAGGCGCAGCGCCTTCTGGCGGAGGACCCGTCCCTGAGCAGACCGGAAAACAGGGCGCTGAAGGAAAAGGTTGCCGCCCTGTTCGCGGATATCTCCTGACAAACCTTTCGATCATTCAAAAAAAGAAAGCTTTTCCCGTTCCGACAGGCTTTCCCTTCAATAAGCGGCAAAAAAAGCGCGAACAATAGATCGGTGAGACAAAAAGCCGATCACGTCGTCAAGCGACAATTCCTATGCACTTTGCCGAGCGCCCATGGATTTTGCCGCAAAAATTTTGTCGTTTTTCCCGAATTTTCAAGTTTGAGCAAAATAATCTGCCGCAAGACTTTCATTTCGGGACCTTTGGTGATATAATATCGAAGTTGTGTCTTGGTACAGAGTCAAATCAAATTAAGGAAGTGCCCCTTTTGGAGAAGTTTATTATTCGCGGCGGCAAAAGCCTGCACGGCGAAATAAATATAAGCGGCGCAAAAAACGCGGCGGTCGCCATTCTGCCCGCCACGCTGCTCGCAAAAGACGTATTTACCATCGAAAACGTACCGGATATCCGTGACATCAGCTCCATGCTCCAGATCCTGGAGGCCCTCGGCGCCGAGGTCAGATATCTTTCCAAGTCCACCATCCGGATCGACACGCGGAACACCCGTTCCCAGCCGGTCCCCTACGAGCTGACGAAGAACCTGCGGGCCTCTTACTACCTGCTCGGCGCCATGCTCGGCATGTATAGCTGCGCGCAGGTGGCCATGCCCGGCGGCTGCAATTTCGGCGGCGTGCGCCCCATCGACCTGCACCTGAAGGGCTTTTCCGCCCTCGGTTCGCTGATTTCCACCGACGGCGGCGTGATCGAGGCCAAGGCTCCCAAGCTCCTCGGCGCGTCCGTCTATTTTGACAAGGTCTCCGTCGGCGCCACCATCAACGTGATGCTGGCCGCCGTCAGGGCGAGAGGCCTCACCATTCTGGAAAACGCCGCCAGAGAGCCCCACATCGTGGATCTGGCCAACTTCCTGAACCTCATGGGCGCCAACATCAAGGGCGCGGGCACCGACGTCATCAAGATCGAGGGCGTCACCTCCCTTCACGGCTGCGACTACTCCATCATCCCGGACCAGATCGAGGCCGGCACCTATATGGTGGCCGCCGCCGCGACGGCCGGCGACCTGATGATCAAAAACGTGATCCCCAAGCACCTGGAGCCCATCACCGCCAAGCTGCGGGAATGCGGCGCGTTCGTGGAGGAATTCGACGACGCCATCCGCGTGCAGGCCACGGGCCGTCTTCACTCCTGCAACGTGAAGACCATGCCCCATCCGGGCTTTCCCACCGATATGCAGCCCCAGTTCACGGTGCTGCTGACCGTATGCGAAGGCATGAGCATCGTCTCCGACAGCGTATGGGACAACCGCTTCAAATACGTGGATCAGCTCACCCGCATGGGGGCGCAGATCCAGATCGAAGGGCGTTCCGCCATCGTGCAGGGCATTGCGCAGTTAAAAGGCGCGCCCGTCAAGGCGGACGACCTGCGGGCCGGCGCGGCGATGATCATTGCGGGTCTGATCGCCAAGGGCACCACGGAGATCGAGGAAATCGTACACATCGACAGAGGCTATGAGGACGTGGTCCTCAAGCTCACCGCCGTGGGCGCGGATATCAGCCGGGTGGACGTGCAGCCCCCCCTCAGGATCAACAGCAAACGCGCCTGACCGTTCGTCAGGATGACGGAAGCGTGAAAAGCGCTTCCGTTTTTTTGCATTTCCTCTTGTAACAAATTATTAACATTTTATTGCATTTTATTTAACAAATATTTGATATTATTGATAAAAATGAGTTTAGGAGGTTGCTCAAAATGATCGGAATCGGCAATTGGGAAGTTACCGTCAACATGCTGATCTACAAAGGTCCCATCGGCGTGACCATCGCCGACAACAACGGCGAATACGCGGTGGATTTCAAGCTGCCTGACAAGTTCAGCGCGTTCAAAATCACCACCCGCGACGTGGTGGCCGAGGGCAACAAGCTCAGCGGCAAGGGCATCGTGGACATGGGCAAGGGCAGAACCATCCCCGTCAGCGCGGAGGTCATTATCGACGGCGATACCATGACCGGCACGCTCAACATACCGCTCATGAAGCGCGAGATCCCGCTGAAAAACGGTCACCGGGTGGATTGACCGCGGCAAATACCGGCATACAATACTGTCAATAACAAGGGAAGAGAGAAATAAGGGATACAAATATGGAAGGACCAATCTGCAACATGATAGAATCCGGCAATTACAATTGCTATGAATTCTATCTGGCTGCAACCGAAAAATACGGCAACTACGATCAGGCGCAGCACATGGACGCGCGCATCACCCGCACGGAGATGATCCGCGATATCGAAGCGCTGGCCGCCTATTTCACCAAAGAGCTGGGATTGAAGCGCGGCGACGCCTACACGATTTTCCTGCCCTCCGATATTGAGAGCATCGTGGGTTTTTACGCGCTGAACAAGCTGGGCGTCATCGTCAATTTCGTTCACCCCCTGCTGCCTACGGAAGTGCTGATGGATACGATCGTCGAATCGAAATCCAAGGGCATCATGATCCTCGACCTGCTGTCAAAGGATTTTCTGACCCACGACAAGGGCCGCGACCACGTGGACGCCATCAATAAATCCGGTCTGCCGGTGCTGCTGTGCCACTGCTCCGACGACGCCTCCCCCGCCAAGAAGTTCGCGGCGGAACGCGGTGAAGCGATCCTGAAAAAGCTGGTCCGCTTCAAGAACGCCACCGACTACAAAGACGTGATGCGGATGTATAACGGCCGCACCGTGCCGGGCGTCGTCAACAACTTCGGCGACGTGGCCGTCTACCTGAACGGCGGCGGCACCACGGGCAAGAGCAAAACCATCAAGCTGACCAACAAGGCCATCAACGAGAACGTCCACATGCTGGGCTACATCGACCACATCGAGGCCCCCGGCGAAGAGGGCGAGATCATCATCCTCCCCTTCTTCCACGCCTTCGGCCTGGTGGTGGCCATGCACATGACCATGTGCAACGCCGCCCGCCTGATCCCGCTGATGCAGTTTGACGCCAAGCTGGTGGTGAAGCTCTACAAAAAGAACCGCATCTCCGGCATCGGCGGCATTCCCAACATGTTCAAAAAGCTTTACCACACCCCGGGCTTTGACGGGCCGCACCTGGCCAACACCCGCATGATGTTCGTGGGCGGCGACGACCTCTCTCCCTCCTTCTTAGAGGATTTTAACACCATGCTGGCCAACAACGGCACCGAGGCGCGTCTGCGCCAGGGCTACGGTCTGACGGAGGTTGGTTCCGTCTGCTGCGTCAACACCAACTGGGTGTATAAGGACGGCTCCATCGGCAAACCCTTAGAGGGACTGCGCATGGAGATCTGGGACGACGACTGCAAGCAGGTGCCCACCGGCGAAGTGGGCGAGATCTGCATCGCCGGCCCCACCATCATGGAGGGCTACCTCACCAAGGACGGCCCCAAGGACGCGGGCCTGTACTATGACGAGGAGGGCACCGCATGGGTGCGCTCCGGGGATCTCGGCTACGTGGACGAGGACGGCTTCTTCTATTTTGCCGGCCGCAAAAAGAGGCTGATCATCATCTCCGGCTACAACGTCTACCCCGTGGACATCGAAAACCTGATGGATACCCTCCCCTTCATCCGGGAATCCTGCGCGGTGCGGGCCGAAAAGAACGGCAAGCCGCTGGTGCGCCTGTACGCATCCCTGAAGATCAAGGGCGACGAGGAGGAATACAAGCAGACCATCATCGAGACCTGCGAGAAGAACCTCTCCAAGTTCTCCGTGCCCCGTGAGATCGTCTTCATGGACGAGCTTCCCCACACCCCGCTTGAAAAAGTGGATTTCATGAAGCTGGAAAAGCTTTATTAAACCAATCAATATTATAAAGGAGACATTATCATGGCAAAGTATTCGTTTGAAAGCACCACCATCGGTGAAGTGATCGAGACCCCCGTGCTGGCGGAAATGTTCTATGAGCTGGTGCCCGAAGCCAGAGATTATGAGGATATCATCGAGATGGGCAAGGGCTTCACCATCGAGCAGGCGCTTCCCTTCATCGAGAACATCGCCGACTCCCTCGGCATCACCAACACCCAGGAGCGCATCGACGACTTCAAAGCCAAGCTGGAAGCCATCGAATAATCCCACATAAAACCGCAAGATCCTCCGGCGCCCGACGCCGGAGGATCATTTTTTTTGGTTCGTCACGGATAATTGTGGAATGGATCAATAGGGATTTGTCGGGGCAAAACCGCCGAAGCGCCGCCAGTGGCGGATGAAGCGAGGCGGTTTTGGTGAGCAAACACAGAGCGATGCGAGTGCTCCAAGCGAAGCAGCGCGACAATGTTTGCGAGGGGCAATATCATCGTAGCGCGGCACCTCAGTGCCGCTATGAACAAATGTTGCTTTAAAACGGATTTTGGATCGATCAATCGTTTTCCTTTACAAGATAACCGTTATCTGATCGGGGAAACTGTCTGATATGTTGTTTGTGCCAATAGCGGCACTGAGGTGCCGCGCTACCGGGTTACCTCGACAAACCCCAATTTGTCTCTCTCTGATTCAAATCCCGCAATTATCCGTGACAATCCATTTTTTGCAGCCTAAGATCCTCGCCACGTTCTCCTCTCCCAGCCGTTCCACCGTGCGGGCGTCCCGCCGCAGATCGCGGCCGAGGGCGGCGCAGGCCAGCTCGATCAGCGCGGTGCAGACGGGCGTGGCGACCCGGAGATACCGCCCCAGCGATTCCAGCAGCGCCAGCCCCTGGGGCACGTCCTCGGTGAGGTACCGGTCTTCGGCGCAGGTGGGGCCCTTCGCCCGGGTAGGCATGGCGGCGTAGGCGTCAAAGACCGCCTTGCCGTCGACGGAAAGGTCGACGCTGTTGCGGTATTTGCAGGCGTCCTCGTAAGAGAAGGCCGGCAGGCCCAGCGCCGCGAGAACGGCCATCTTCTCCCGGTCCAGCGCTTCCAGCAGCCGCCAGACGGAGGGGGTGAAGACCTCGTGGTACATGCAGTAATCCCCGCCCGTCTTTTCCATCCGGGGCAGGCTCATCAGCGCCCCGACGGGGTGGACGATCATATTCGGGTTATGCAGCGCCGCCTCCGCCACGCCGTCAAGGTACGTCAGCGGAAAGCCCAGCGCATCCA
>CAMVNL010000163.1 GCA_947168785.1 uncultured Clostridia bacterium
AGCTTCGACCCGATGAACGCCGCCTTGAAGCGGGCGAATTTCACCTTCACGTTGGCCTGTGACAGCTCTGCGTATTTGGCCTCGCGGTAAAAGGTTTCCTCAAATCCCACGAACCGCATGTTCACCCCGCAGGCAGGGCAGAACTGGCTCAGGTCGGTCAGTTTCAGCTTGTGTCCGCATTTCGGACAGTTGGCCATAGAGATCCCTCCCAGATCAGTTTTGATAAAAATCCATCATCAATTCTATACCGGAAAAGTGACGATCCGGTGACTTTTCGGTGACGAATTCGTCACTTTTCATAATAATAAAATAATTATACCAATCAAATTATCAATTTGCAATATTTTTGTATGGATTCCTCAAAAAAAACAGGCATTCCCGGACCCGGAATCGGTGGGAAGGCCTGTAACTGCGGAGGGGCCAGCGCCGCGGAGAAACGGTGAAGGCAAAGAACGCCGCCTGCTGAACCGGAGGGCGACGCGGTTCCGGTCCTCCGGACGGTTGCTGTTGTTTTACGTTTGTTTTGAGATGTAAGGCGGCTTTTTTTATCGGAACTGCGTTGCAGCGCTGCTGAGGCAGCGTGCTGCGATCATAATGACCCCTTGCAAACATCGTCGCGCTGCTTCGCTTGGAGCGCTCGCATCGCTCTGTGTTTGCTCGCCAAAATCGTCTCGCTTGCTCCGCCACCGGCGGCGCTTCGACGATTTTGCCCCGCGGCGGAAGAATCGGTTCCGTCGCGGGGCGTTGTGTTGGGGGATTCTGTTTTTGTGGCGCGTCCTTCCGCGAATCGGGCGGGCGGACGCTTTTTTATGTCCTTTCGCGCGGTCCTGCTTTGCGCTGGCCCGGCGCGTCATACCGGCGATGGTTTTGCCGGTGCGGGGCGTTTATTCGGTCTTGTCGCTTCCGTCCTCCGCATCGGGGAGGGACTTGGCATCGTTCTCGCCCCTGATGGGCCCTGCGATGCTGGCCACCAGATGGCTCAGCTCGTCGGCGAAGGGCTTGCCGTTCAACGCGCCGTTTTCGATATCCAGCTTTTTCAGCATTTCGGGAATGGCGGACAGCGTGTCGATCAGCACGTTGCCGGTCTCGCTCTTTGCCGAGGAACCGAAGTTCACGAACTCCGCGTTCTTGCCCACCTCCGCCATGATCTCGGCGGTCTTGGTGGCCACGGTGATCTTGGCTTCCGTTTCGATCTTCAGCTTTTCGATCTCAAAGTTGACCTTTTCGTTGCTGGCTCTGGCGTCGGCCAGCGCCTTTTCGCCTTCGGCCTGCGCCATCAGCTTGGCTTTCTCCGCTTCCGCGGCGGCCACGCCCTTCTGCTTGATGATCTCTGCCTCCGCCACGCCGTTCAACCGGGTGACTTCGGCCTTGGCTTCGCCTTCTTTCCGGGTCTTTTCGGCGATGGCTTCCGCCTGGATCTTCACGGCGTCGGCCTCTTTTTCAGCCACCAGCACCTGGGCGTCCGCCTGGATCTTCTTTACGTTGGCGCTGGCCTCGGCGCCGATCTTGGCTTTCTCTTTATCGGCCTCGGCCTTGGTGATGATGACCTCTTTTTCCTTGGCGGCGGCAAGGTTGGCCTGCTCCTGTCTCACGACCTCCACCATGCCCTCTTCTCTGGCCACCTCCTGCATCCGGATGGTGGTCTGCAATTTACCGGCCACCTCCGCGTCGGCGTAGGCCTTGTCGGTCTCGGCCTTGTAACCGGCCTTTTTCAGGTTGTTGTCGCGCTCTTTCTCGGCGATGGCCAGCTGGGAGGACAGCTCTGACTGGGAGGCGTCCCTTTCGGAATCCGCCACCTGCTTTCTGATCTCCTGATCCACCACGGCCTTTTTGTTCTCGGCCTCGCGCCGCTTTTCTTCCATGTCGAGGGCGGCCAGGTTGTTGTAATACCCGTTGTTGTCCGAAATATCCTGAATGTTCAGCGAGACCAGCTCCATGCCCATGTTCTTCATTTCGTCGGCCACGGTATCGCGGACCTTCTGGGCAAATTCGGCCTTGTCTCTGAGCACGGCCTCGGGGGTCATGGACGCCACGATGTCGCGGACCGCGCCGGTGAGAGTGAGCTTCACGTCGTTGATGATACCGTCCTGCCCTCTCTCCTTGAAGGACACGATCGCTTTTTTCAGCGTGGCCATATCGTTGGTCTCGGGGCGGATCTGCGCCGTCCAGTCGGTCACAATCGGGACCGAGGTGATGGTTCTGATCTCGTCCTTGTCCGCCTTCACGGTCAGCATACATAAATCAAAGTATGAGGCCTTTCTGAAGATCGGGACTACGAACGAGCCGCCGGAAACCACGATCTTGGGTTCCTTGCCGCCGGTGACGATCAACGCCTTGTCGATGTCCGCCACACGGTAGATGCGGCACAGAAAAACGATAACGGCTACGATGAGGGCAACTGCGATGCCTACGGGAATCAAAAACTCCATTGAATACTCCTCCTTATAAGATATGCGGATGGCTCCGCGGTGATGCCACGAGACGTTCCTTTTTTGTCCGCTCATGAGCTGCTCTCATTCTCGTGTTGTGATGATTGTATCATAGGTTCATGTGATTGTCAATAGGGTTTCGATGAATTTTTTCAAAATTCTGCAAATTATGTCGAATTTCTGCGTTCCCTGCGACGGCGACAGTGTACGCCCGCAAAGTGACATTTCGGTGACAATCCGGTGACGGTTTTTTCACAATCAAAAAAACCGGGCGCTTTTTTTGCAAAAAAGGTGGAAAGCGGCCGGTTTTATGTTATAATGGAATAAAAAATTCGAAAAAAAGAAAGGGGAGCGCCATGAAAAGGATCCTGATCGCCGGGGCGGGCCACGGGGGGCTTGCCGCCGGCGCGCGGCTGGCGAAGCGGGGCTTTGACGTGACCGTCATCGAAAGAAACAAGCGGGAGGACCTTGGCCACGACTGGGAGGACCGCTTTACCTTCTCCCTGCTGTGCGATCTGCTGGGGATCGACGAAGCGGCGCTGCCGGCGGGCTGCTGGCGGTACCGGGGCGACTGCGCCTTCGTCAGCCCCGCCAAGCGCAAGCAGGTCGTCATCCGCTATACGGAAGAGACCCGCCAGCGGATCATGTGGCGCAAGTCTCTCATCGGCCTGCTGCTGGCAAACGCAGAGGCGCAGGGGGTGAAATTCCTCTTTGAAACGCGGGTGAAGGGCCCCGCGGTCAGAAACGGACGGGTGACGGGCCTTGAGACGGACGCGGGGACGCTCTCCGCCGATCTGGTGATCGACGCGGCGGGGGTGTTCTCCCCGGTGCGCATGGGCCTGCCGGAGGAATACGGCATCGAGAAGGAGCCGAAATACGGCGACCTGTTCTACGCCTGCCGCGCTTATTACGACCGCCTGCCGGGCCATCCCGACCCGGAGGCCCCCTTTGAAGTGTACCTGTACCACGAGGGGGAGCGGGGCCTGTCGTGGTTTTGCACCAACGAAGACAGCTGCGACGTGCTGATCGGCCGTACCGACCCGCTGACGGAGGAAAAAATCGCGGAGCAGCTGGCGATTTTCCGGGAGAGCCACCCGTGGCTGGGGCAGACGGTGCTGCACGGCGGGCAGATGGGGGTCATCCCGGTGCGCCGCCCGCTGACGCTGCTGGTGGGGGACGGCTACGCCGCCGTGGGCGACAGCGCCTTTATGACCACCCCCATGAACGGCATGGGCGTCGACCTGTCGCTGCAGGCGGGGCGGCTGCTGGCGGAGACCGTGGCCGCCGGGCGGGAAACGGATTATTCCGCCGCCGACCTGTGGGAGTATAACCGGGCGTTTCACCGGCTGTACGGGGGCGCCGCCGCCAAAAACGAGGGGCTGAAAAACGCCCTGCTTTCCCTGCCCCCGGAAGGGGTGGATTTCCTGTTCGAGGCGGAGGTGATCCAGTCCTCGGATCTGGCCGGGGCGGGAAAGAACACGAAGCTTTCCGCCCTGCTGGGCAAATTCGCCCGGGGCATGAAGCAGCCCGCGTCCTTTTTCACGATCCTCGGCGGCCTGATGAAGGGGGCCAAGGCGGCGAAGCTGTATCAGAACGCCCCCGCCCGGTTCGACCGGGAGGCCATCCGCCGGTGGAGCGAAAAAATCGCCGCCCTGGACGTGCGCCTTGAACCGTGACCGCGACGGCGCAAAAGAGCGTTTTCGCAGAACGAAACCCTCTTGAACACCGTCAAAAAAAGGAGCCCCGAACGGCCGTTCGGGGCTCCCTGTATTATCTGTCTGAAAACAGCGTCGGCGGCCGTCACTCCGCCGTCTCCGGTTTGCTGATCACGGGCGCGCCGTTCTCGCTCAGGGTGATGATCTTATCGCAGTAGCGCAGCATGGAGCGGCGGTGGGTGATGATAAAGCAGGTCTTGTCCTTCAGCTCGCCGGTGATGTTTTTCAGAATCCCGGCCTCGGTGTTCTCGTCCAGCGCGCTGGTGGCTTCATCCAGGATCAGCACCGGCTTGTTGCCGATCAGCGCCCGGGCGATGGCGATGCGCTGGGCCTGTCCCTCGGAGATGCCGCCGGATTTTTCAGAAAGCACGGTATCAAGTCCATTCGGCAGCTTCCGGACGAACCGGTCCGCGCAGGCGGTATCCAGCGCCCGGTGCATTTCCTCCGGGGTGGCGTCCGCCCTGCCGATTCGCAGGTTCTCCGCGATGGTGCCGGAGAGCAGCGTGTTGCCCTGGGGCACGTAGGCGATAAAGCGGCGCGCGTCGGGGGAGGCGACCTCTTCCCCGTCCTCCGTCACGTAGCGGATGGACCCCTCGTTCGGCGTCGTCAGCGCCAGCAGCAGCCGGATCAGCGTGGTCTTGCCCACGCCGGAGGGGCCCACCACGGCCACCTTTTCCCCCGGCGCCACAGAAAAGCTCAGGTCCCGCAGCACCGTCTCCCGGTCATAGGCGAAGGCGACGCCGTCCGCCTCCACGCCGACCCGTTCCGGCACGTCGGTCCTGCCGCTGTATTCCTCTTTCCGGAGATCCGCCACCTCGGTGATGCGCTTGGCGGAAATCAGCATGTTGTAGGTCTGCGGAATGACGCTTGCCAGCCCGCTGATGGACCCCTGCACCTGCGACACCAGCGAGATGAACACCGTCAGCGTGCCGTAGGTGATATCGCCGGTGGAGATCCGGTAGGCGCCCCAGCAGAAGGCGACCACATACCCCGCGCTGTAGATCAGCCGCATCACGGCCCCCATGACGGAACCGAGGGTGGTGTTCTTCAGCACCAGCGACAGCCGCCGGTTTTTCAGCTCGTCCATCTTCGCTTCGTTGGCGTCCTCCTGCCGGAAGGCCTTCATCACCGTCAGGGCGGAGAGGCTCTCCTGCATAAAAGAACGGTAGTCGGATTCGCATTCCCGCAGGGCGGTCTGGTATTTTTTGTACCGCTCGCGGAAAAAGAAGAGGCACAGCGCCCCCAGGGGGCCGATGACCAGCGCGAAGAGGGCGATGGCCCGGTCGTAGTGAAAGAGGATTAGGAAGGCGACGGCCAGCTGCACGCAGGTGAGAATGGTGCGGGGCAGCATGGTGAGCAGCCCGTCCGCCAGTGAACCGATATCCGACGTGAGGCGGGTGACCAGATCGCCGCTGTGAAAGCCCGCGATCCGCAGCCACACGCTGCGCTGAATGTCGTTATAAAAGCGCTGCCGGATGGAAAAGCTGAACTTCTCGGTGATATAACTGCCGAGGATGCCGCTGCCCACGCCGATGACGATGGAAACCACGGTGCAGGCGCACATCATGGCCATATTGCGTAAGTTGATGTCGCCGGTGGTGGCGTCGTCCACCACGTATTTGCCGATGATCGTGGAGGCGTAGGAGATCATCATGGAGATCACGCTGATGCAGAAGAGCCACACCACGTAATGCCGATACGGCTTCACCACCCGCAGCATCCACCTGACCAGCCGCAGGTTCTCGTCGCGGTTTTTGATCCCGCGGATCAGAATGTCCTTTTTTCTGCTCATATCTTCGTCCTTTATATTCCCGGCGTCGTCTGCCATATAAAAATCCTATTTTATTATTATATCAAACACGGAATGGATTTGTCTATACCGG
>CAMVNL010000164.1 GCA_947168785.1 uncultured Clostridia bacterium
CGGCCGGACGGACGAGCAAAAGGTGGAAAACCTGATCAAAAAGATCGACGAGCTGAAGGAGAGCATGGCTCCCGTTCAGGCTTATGCCGATGAGCTGGCGCAGCAGATCGACAACTATCAGCAGCAGATCGACGTGCTGAAAGCAGAGATCGCCAAGCTGGAAGAAGAGAAGGCCGGCATCGAAAAGCAGATCGACGATCTCAACAAGGATATTGAAAAGCTGAACGGTGATATCACGCAGAATGAGATCGAGACCGCCGCTGTGCAGAGTGAGATCGACGACATCTACAAGAAGTTCAAAGACCGTCTCTGCGAGATCTACGTCAACGGTACGCTTTCCGATCTGGAAATGCTGCTGGACTGCGACGACGTCAATGATTTTTCCACTTATCTGATCATGGTGGAGATCTCCCAGCGCAGGGCCAAGAACGATGAAAAGATCATCGACGATCTGAATCAGGATATCGCCCGGATCGAGGAGCTTACCGCACAGCTGAACGCCATGATCGCCGACCTGGAAACCAAGAAGCAGGAGCATCAGGCGCAGGTGGACGCGCTGAACGTCAGCGAACAGAGCATTGAAGCGGATAAAACCTCGCTGGAATCATCCCAGTCGGAATTGCAGGAGCTGAAGGATGAGGCCTTTGCGCAGCTGGCTGAGCTTGACCGTCAGAGCGACGCCGCCGCGAGGCTGATCGAGGAATATGAGGAAGAGCAGGCTGACATTGAACGGGAGATCGACACGTTGATCAATAACCGCGCGGCGAAATCCGCCAACGTGGTGGTCAATCCCGGCGGCTTTATCTGGCCGCTGCAATACGGCGACGTGTATATTTCCTCCTCCTACGGCTACCGCTATGATCCCATTTCCGGCGTATATAAGCTGCACGGCGGCACCGATACCTGCTGCTCCAGCGGCACCTACGGCAAGGAAGTTGTGGCGGCTGCGGCCGGTACGGTCATTATCTCCTCTTACATGTCCGGCGGTTACGGCTATTACGTGGCCATCGACCACGGAGGCGGCATCGTCACCCTTTACGGCCACAACTCAGCGCTGAACGTGTCAGAGGGCCAGTACGTCAACCAGGGCGACGTGATCGCCTATGCCGGTTCCTCCGGTTACGCCACGGGCGCGCACGTCCATTTTGAGGTCCGCGTCAACGGCGAGCGGGTGGAGCCCACCAACTACGCATCTCCGTAATACTATTGGAGGCTGTCAATTTTGTCCAGAAAAATACCTTTGGGCATCGCAATTGCGGCGGCATTTATCGCCGCCGCAATTTCTGTTGCCGTGACCGTTTCGGTCTATTCCGATTCCTATAACCGGCTGATCCGCGACCTTCCGCAGCGGTCAAGCCAGTACGCCGTGCTTTCGGAGATCGACGAGATCATCCGCGAGCATTATTATGGCGACGTTGAGCTCGATAAGGTGCTTTCCAATATGGCCGCGGGATATATTCAGGGCCTGAACGATGAACAGTGCTTTTATATCCCCGAGGAAAACCTTGACGCCTACGAAAGCACGGTGGCGGGCAATATCCCCGGCACCGGCGTCACCGCCGTCTACGACGCGGCGTCCCATTGTCTGGTGATCCGCGACGTGGCGCAGGGTTCCCCCGCGGCGGAGGTAGGTCTTACGGCCGGCAATCGGATTTCCGCGGTGGATCAGACCGCCGTGACCCAGACCAATTCTTCGCAGCTGATCAATCTGCTTTTTACGGCGGATAAAAAGAATACCACCCTGGAACTGCTGGAGACCGGCGCGGACGGAAAGGAAGCCCGCCGCCTGGTGACGGTGAGAAACGGCTACACCGCGCAATCGTGCATCACAAATACGGTCGGTGGCGTCGGGTATGTCGTGTTTACCGATTTCTATCCCGATACGGCCGCGCGGTTTGACGAAGCGCTCGCCGCTTTTACAGAAAAAGGCGTGAAGTCTTTGGTGATTGACGTTCGCAATTGTCAATCTGTCAACTATGAACAGGCCGCGCAGGTCATCGACCGGATCGTACCTATGGCCGGTGAGGGGATCGGCGCCATTGCCGCCGCGGTGGATAAAAACGGCAATACGGTCCGCCTGTTCTCTTCCGGCAGTGATCAGGTCAATATGACCATCGCCGTGCTGATCAACGACCGCACGTCAGGTGCTGCGGAGCTTCTTGCCTGCGACCTGCGTGATTTCGGCAAGGCGAAGCTCTTCGGTGAAAAGACGGCGGGGGAGGGTTCTTATCCGGAACTGTTTTCTCTTGAGGACGGCGGCGCTGTGCTGCTGGCCGTCGCCAAGATCCGGCCCTATCTCAGCGAGCCTTTCGACGAGATCGGCGTTTCGCCGGATACGGAGGTCCCCCTGACCGACGCTGAGAAGAACGCGCTTCCACCGGCGCAGCCGGAAAACGACCCGCAGTTCGCCGCCGCCTACGCGTTCCTGACAGGGAATCCCGGATAATTGCGGAATTCCATCAAAAACGTGATAAATAATATAAAGCCTGCCGGGCCCGGAATGCCTGACAGGCTTTATTATGTCAGTGATAAAACAGGAAGGCGAGAGGCTCAGGAAACGATTCTTTTTGCAAAATCGGCGATATCCCGATAGACCTCCGCGTTGCTTTTCTCATTGTGGATCTCGTGACGCAGACCGGGATACAGCTTGATGGAAACATCTGTGTGGCCGCTGGCCTTCAGCTTGTCATAAACCTCCCGCACGCCCTTTCCGTAGTTGCCCACCGGGTCCATTTCACCGGCGATCAGATAGATGGGCACGTCCTTCGGAACGGCGTCGTACCAATCCTTGCCGGAAACCGAGCCGAGCAGACGGAACAGGTCACGATAGCCGAAGGCGGTGAAGAGATAACCGCATTTGTCGTCCGCCACGTATTTCTTCACGTTTTCCTCGTTGGCAGACAGCCACTCAAAGCCCGTATTGCCGTTGAATTTTTTGTTGTAGCTGCCGAAGGCAAGGTTGTTGATGAAGGGGGAGCGATAGCGGGGACCTTTGATTTTGCCGATGGTATCGGCAATGAACGCGCCGAGGGCTGCGGCGGGATTGGCGCCGCTGGTGCCGCAGATTACGAATCCGTCGGCAACGCCGGGGTATTTTGCGGCAAACCGCCGAGTGATAAAGGAACCCATGGAATGTCCCCAGATGACCAGCTTCTTGCCCGGATATCTGCCCTTGGCCAGCTGCGCGACGGCCTTCACGTCGTCTACCAGCATCTCATTGCCGTCTTTTTCACCGAAATAGCCCAGATCGTCGTCGGATTTGATCGAGCGCCCGTGTCCGGCGTGCTCGTGCATATAGACGGCAAACCCTTCGTTGCAGAGATATTTTGCCACGTCGAGATAGCGGTCGGTATGTTCGGCCATGCCGTGAACGATCTGAATGATCCCGATCACAGCGGCTTCATCCGTGGGGGTCACGGATTGCACGAACAGCTCCGTAAGACCTGTGGCCGATTTGATCCTGTATTCGTTATGTACCTGATCCATTTTGAGTATCTCCTTAACCTTTTTTTGTTATTTTATCATATCTTTTTTGTCGATGGAACATTTTTCAGACATTTCCTGTTTTCTTGTGAAAGTTATCTAAAAACAGACGTCTTTTTTTGCGCAAAAAAACAGAGTGAAAATGTCGGTTGTTCTTGAAATAGCATGCTGATTTATGCTAAAATAAACAATAATGTATCAGTGCGGCATCACGGGAAAGGAGGAAGTGTCTGATGGTCGGCGTTAAAATCGGGATCGATTTCGGTTCTGCCAACGTGACGGTTGTCGTGGAGGGACGGGGCGTTGTGATCTGCGAGCCCTCCGTCATGGTTTGCGACGCTTCTTCCGGCAAAGTGCTGGCCGTCGGGCATGCCGCCAGTGAAATGCTCGGCAAAATGCCGCCCTCCCTCCGTCCCGTCTTCCCCATCCGTTACGGTCTTGTCAATGATTTTGAGGCGGCCCGCATGATTCTCAGCCGCTATATTGAGAAGATCGCGGGGGGAAAGCTCTTTCGGCCCAACGTGCTGCTCTGCGTCCCCAGTACCGTGAATGAAATTGCGCAGAAATCGCTTTTCAACGTGGTGATGGCGGCCGGCGCCGGCAGCGTTTGCTGCGTCAGCGAGGCGCTCGCGTCGGCCATCGGCGCCGGCGTCAGCCTGACGGAGCCCAAGGGCGTATTTATCTGCGATATCGGCAGCGCGGTGACGGATTGCGCCGTGATCACCATGGGCAATATCGCCGTGGCCAGATCCGTTAACGTCGGCGGAGCTACCCTGACGCAGGCGATTACGGAATACGTTCTTCGGCAGTACCGGATAGAGCTGGGTGAGACGGAAGCGGAAAAAGTCAAGCGGACCGTGGGTGGAGCGGTGCTTCGGAAGGATGAGATCTCCGTATTTGCCTGCGGAAAGCATGCGGATTCCGGCTTACCCGCCCTGGCGGAACTGAATTCCACCGAGATCTTTTATATTCTGAAGCCGTTTCTTGACAGTATTCTGACCTGCATCCGGGATCTTCTTGAAGAGACTACGCCGGAGCTCTGCGGCGATCTGATTGACAGCGGCGTGATCTTGACCGGCGGCACTTCCAACCTATACGGGGTGGAAGAGTGGCTGAGCGGCGCGTTGGGCGTTAAGGCCACCCGCGCGAATGATGCGGAGCGCTGCGCCGCGGAAGGCATAGGCAAACTGCTGAAGAACATGAAATACCTGGAACGCAGCGGCTATGTGTTTACCGCTCCGGGCAATGACGAAGCCTATGACCGGCAGGAAGACTGAACGAAATACGATGGCGGAGAGAGAGAACGAAGCGACCCTGAAGGGTTTGGTCGAGAACGTGGTGTTTGCCAATCCCGACAATCATTTTACGGTAATAGAAGTGACAGTGGCCGGCGGTGAGATCATCACCGCCGTCGGCGTGTTGCCGGAGATCGCCCCCGGCGAGGACGTGATCCTTCACGGCACTTGGGACAGCCACAACGTCTTCGGCCGCCAGTTCCGCATCAGCGTCTGCGAGCGTTCCATGCCGGATACCGCCGCCAAGCTGTTCCGTTATCTGGCCTCCGGTTCCATCAAGGGCATCGGCCCGAAGACGGCGGCAAAGATCATCGCGCGGTTCGGGGAGAACAGCATTGACGTACTGGAAAACGAACCCGAAAAGCTCGCCATGATCAACGGCATCTCCAAATCCAAGGCGGTGGAGATCTGCAACGAATTCAATCACCAGTACGCCATGCGCAAGCTCCTGATCGAGCTGGAGAACTACGGTATCACCTCGGCGGAATGTACCGCCATTTATAAATATTTCGGCATGAACGCCGTGAAGACCATCCGTGAAAATCCCTACGTCCTCTGCGGAACCGTCTCCGGTTTTTCCTTTGAGCGCACGGAAGCCCTTGTCCGTAAAATGGACATCGTGCCCAACAGCGAATACCGCAACCGGGCAGGCGTCATTCATATTATCCGGCATAATCTCGGCAATGGGCACACCTGTATCCCGCGCCGCAAAATGATCGAACCCGCCTGCCGCCTGCTGGAGATCACCGACGAAGAGGCAGAGATCACGCTGGACGACCTGATTGAATCGCGCCAGCTGATTTCGGAAACGATGGAAGGTGAGGAGTTCCTCTTTCTTCCTGACCTCTATCTGGCGGAGCGGCATATTGCGGAGCGCATCCGGCGGATCCTGAAATTCCCGCCGGCGCTGATTCGTTCCATTGACGCGGATATCGACCGGATCGGGCAGCGCAACGGCATCCAGTACGCCGCTCAGCAGCGGGAGGCCATCCGCACCGCCTGCGAAAAAGGGCTGCTGATCCTGACGGGCGGGCCGGGCACCGGTAAGACCACCGCCGTCAGAGGGATCATCGACGTGCTGGAGCGCAAACATGTGGAAGTGCTGCTCTGCGCCCCCACGGGCCGCGCCGCCAAACGCCTGAGTGAGGTCACCGGCCGCGAGGCCAAAACCATCCACCGGCTGTTGGAGGTGGAGTGGGACGAGTCGGAAAAGCCGTCTTTCCGCCGCAAC